>JBNJHJ010000117.1:0-5790 GCA_051748365.1 Campylobacterota bacterium | reverse complement strand
TCAATCTTTTTCGCAAATTGATGAAAGTATGACTCGAAAATATGGAGGAACGGGCTTAGGCTTATCAATCTGTAAAGAGTTGGTGCAGCTTATGGGCGGTGAAATCTATTTTGAGAGTGTGCGGGGAACGGGAACGACCTTTTATGTAGAGCTCAGTTTGCAAAAAGCATCGATGGAGCAGCTGCCTGCTTTGGATGCGGTGCAAACGGTTGATAAAAAACGAAGCGTATACCCTTATTTTAAGGTACTACTTGTAGAAGATAATGAGTCAAATCGTGAAATTATCCAAACCCTGCTGCAATCATATAATATCAGTATCGATGTAGCTTTTAACGGAAAAGAGGGGGTTGTGATGTTTGCGAAAGATCGATACGATTTAGTACTGATGGATCTACAAATGCCTGTAATGGACGGTTATGAAGCAGCAAAAAAGATACGTCAAAGCGGTAGTGAAACCCCGATAATCGCATTAAGTGCTAATGTAGTAGAAAGTGAAATACAAAGAGCTAAAGAGTGCGGGATGGATGAGCATTTAACCAAACCGGTCAAGGTGGAAAAACTGTATGAGACGATCTTGAAATACTGCGAAAAATGCTTAAAAGTTGCCAAGATAGCGCCAATACAGTTGCACGGTTTGATCCTATCTGATAATTGTATCGATACCAAAAAGGGACTTGCCAATATGAACGGCAATCAAAAACTGTATCAAAAAGTATTAAATAATTTTTATGAAACATATAAAGATATAGAGTTTGAAAAATATCGTAGCGATGCATTAACACGCGTGATCCATACGTTGAAAGGCTTAAGTGCAAATATCGGGGCGCAACGCTTGTATGCTTTGTTGAAAGAGCAAGAAAGAGAACCTTCTATGGATTTTACGCAACTTGATGAAGAGCTTGAAAAGGTAATTAGCCGTATTCAGCAGATGCAAGTGATGCAAAAAGATAATGAAAGTACTTTAGCGTCCATTAGTAAAGAGGATGAAGATATATTATTTAAAGAGTTACAAGAAGCGATCCTTTCAAAAAGACCTAGTCGTTGTGATGTTTCGATACAAAAGTTAGAAAAATACCGTTTGAGTGAAGAGAAAATGCAACAGTTTACACAGATTCAAGATGCGGTGAAAAAGTTTGATTATAAAAGGGCTTTGAAACTGTTTGATGATTTGTAAGTGGTGACCCCTAGGAGATTTGAACTCCTGTGGCATGGATGAAAACCATGAATCCTAACCGCTAGATGAAGGGGCCAATACTTGTGTGTGAATATACTTTTATAGTGGTGACCCCTAGGAGATTTGAACTCCTGTGGCATGGATGAAAACCATGAATCCTAACCGCTAGATGAAGGGGCCGTATAAAAGTGACGAAATTATAGCGTTTTAAACTTAAAAAAATATTAAATTGAGTATAATTTGGTAAAAATGAGGGAGAGAAATGGTACGACTACTTTTGAGCGCTTTTGTTGCAGTTTTTTTATTAAGCGGATGTGCTGCAAAATTGTTTGAGCACAGATACAGCAGCCATATCACAATAAAAACGCCGCAACTTCGGTATTCGGATATGGGATTTGTAAGTCAAAACCCAAATGAGATCCATGCACAGATATACTCTTTAGCTAATCCGGTATTTACGATCAAGATGTATAGCAATGTTTGCATCAACCGTGCATGCTACCGATACAGTGCGTTTAATGAGCAGTATCTGCATCCAAGCTATGAAAATAAGCTGATAAAAAAAGTGTTTTTAGGCAAGCCTATTTTTGATGCAAAAGATGTTGTGCAAATTGATGGGGGGTTTGAACAAAAGTTACGCTCTAGCGAGTATGATATAATCTACAGCGTCAATGAAACGATGATACGATTTAGTGATAGAAAAAATAATATTTTAATCAAAATACGAAAAACAGGAGAGTAGATGAAGTTTGTAGGAGCCCATGTAAGTGCAAGCGGCGGCGTGTACAATGCCCCCAAAAACGCAACGGCCATCGGAGCAAAGGCGTTTGCACTTTTTACCAAAAACCAAAGAAGATGGGATGCAAAACCTCTTGATAGCAAAACCATCGACAAATTTCAAACAGCACTCAATGATAGCGGTATCTTGCCAAAGCATGTCTTGCCCCATGATAGTTATCTTATCAACTTAGGACATCCTGAACTTGATAAGCGGCAAAAATCATATGATGCGTTTTTAGATGAGGTGCAGCGGTGCGAACTGCTAGGGCTTGATAGGCTCAATTTCCACCCCGGAAGCCACCTCAACAAGATGGGTGAAAAGGAGTGTCTGGATATCATTGCGCAAAATTGCAACAAAGTGTTAGATAAAACACAAGGGGTAAGCTTGGTGATTGAAAACACGGCCGGTCAGGGAAGCAATTTGGGATACAAGTTTGAGCATTTAGCCCATATCATCGACAAAATCGAAGACAAATCACGGGTGGGCGTGTGTCTTGATACGTGCCATACCTTTGTCGCAGGGTATGATCTGCGTGATCATGAAGCGTATGAAAAAACGATGCATACGTTTGAAAAAATTGTGGGCTTTAAGTACCTGATGGGGATGCATCTCAATGATTCAAAGCCGCCCCTTGGTAGCAAAAAAGACAGGCACCATAGCCTTGGTGAGGGGCAGATCGGTTGGGATGCGTTTACGTTTATTATGAACGATTCGCGGATGGATGATATTCCTTTGATACTTGAAACGATCGATGATACGATCTGGGATCAAGAGATAAAAACACTCTATAATTTAATGCAAAAGGCGTAATTTGGAATATTTAATCGATTTTATAAAAAGTGACAGCGTAGAAGATACAAAGATTTTTGAACATTTAAACTGTACAAAAGAACAAGCGCAGATTTTGCAGTATTTGACCCTAAAATATATCGACGGTAGTGAAGATTCTATCGTTCTTGATGTGCTGCAAGCATTGTATAAGGATGATTACGAGTATTTGACCAAAATCGATGTGGTCAAAAGCCTGCTTGATCTAGGTTGGGTATTAAAGGTTAATTTCATGCAAGCCAAAGTCGAAGAGGGGTCAAGCCTAGAACTGCTTAATTCCAATATTTCACTCTCTTCAACGTTTATGAAACTGCTTGAGGAGGGATCACTAGAGACGGCGATGCCGGAGGTAAAGCCCTATACCGATCATTTAGAGTATCTACAAGATCAGTTTTTTCGTGTAGAACTGCTTGTGCAGCTTACCAATTTGCGCGCAAACTATAGTGAGGATTCTCCCAACACCAGCCGCTTAAAAAATAAGCTTTCACTGCTTAAAAAAAGGATTGCTGATCGCTTAGAACAAAGCAGCGAAAAGATCATCGTAGAAGAGTTTTTTAATAAAAACGGCTTGGATGAAAAAGAACAGGTGATCTTTTTGGCACTGCTGCGTGAAGAGTATGCGGGCAATGAGGGGAATTTACGAGAGATGAATTCACTCATTGAGATTGTAAGTTATGATGAGTATGAGCGGATCAAAAACCGTGCACTGCTTGAAGATGGAGCAAATTTGATCGCTAAAAATCTTATTAATTACGATGAGATACTTAACCCCTTTGGCGGGATTAGCCGCAGCTTTTATATCGATGATGCGGTGCTGCATGAGATAATGCATCCGCAAAAGAAAAAGAAAGTGGGCAAGCTCAAACTCAACGCACTGGTAAAAGAACAAGAGATCTTTGAATATATCGAACCCAAAACAACCGTTGATGATGTGGTGCTTAATGCGCAAACTCGTAAAACGCTTGAAACGATCCTGAAGCAGATGGATAAAGAGGTACATAGAAAACTCAAAGAGTGGGGGATCAAAGATAAAAAAAGCGTGGATGCGCGTATTATCTTTTACGGAGCACCCGGAACGGGAAAAACGCTTACGGCGTACTCGTTGGCAAAATCGCTGCGCCGTCCCGTGCTGAGTTTTGATTGCTCTAAGATTCTTAGTCAGTATGTAGGCGAGAGTGAAAAGAATGTGCGCTCAATCTTTGATAGTTATTATGAACTGTGCAATAAAAGCAAAAGTGAACCCGTGCTGCTTTTAAATGAAGCCGATCAATTCTTGAGTTCACGCGGCGGAGTAGGGCACTCAACGGATAAGATGTACAATCAGATGCAAAATATCTTTTTAGAACAGATTGAAAAGTTTGACGGGGTGCTTATTGCTACGACAAATTTGCTGCAAAATTTAGATAAAGCGTTTTCAAGACGGTTTAACTATAAGCTAGAGTTTAAAAAACCTGGCTTTAAGCAAAGAGTACAGCTGTGGCAATTGATGCTGCCTGAAAATGCCGATTATGAAGAGGGCTTTGATTTTGAAAAGTTAGCAACGCATGATTTAACCGGCGGTCAGATCAATCTGATTATTAAAAATACCGCCTATGCCGTAGCAATACGTGATGAATCGGTGTTTAAGATGGAAGATTTTATCACGCAGATCAAAAAAGAGTTGGGCAGTGAGTTTGAAAATGAAAAGAGTATGGGCTTTATTGCAGATTAAGCAGTACAAGTAAAGAGGGCACTCTTTTGGGGTTTAAGCCTTCTTTTGTTATAACTGCGCCACTTTGATACTAAGGAGAGAGATGGCAAAAGTAAAATATATGACTAAAGTGAAAAAGATTGAGCAGCTAGATGCGCAAAAAGTTCAATCACTCCAAGAAGTGGAAAAAAAATTCGTCTTTCGCTCAAATGATTATTATAACTCCTTGATAGATTGGGATAATCCGGACGACCCGCTTCGAAAGTTAGTGATTCCTCATGAAGAGGAGTTAAGCTCTTGGGGAGAGCTTGATGCAAGCGGTGAAGAGAGTTATACACAGGCAAAAGGATTAGAGCATAAATACAGCGACACGGCACTGATTTTGTTTAACAATGTGTGTGGAGCGTACTGTAGATACTGTTTTAGAAAACGGCTTTTTATGAATGATAACGATGATACGGTAACGGATATGAGTGAAGCCATTGAGTATATCAAGCAGCATCCCGAAATCTCAAACGTTCTCATCACCGGTGGCGATCCGCTTGTGGCTTCAACAAAAAAGATCCGCCCGCTTGTGGAGAGTTTGCGCGCAATTGATCATGTGAAAATCATCCGTTTTGGAACAAAGATGACAGCTTTTAATCCCCACCGTTTTTTAGAAGATGCATCACTGTTTGAAATGATTGAAGAGTTTTCTACCGATGAGAAAAAAATATATTTTATGAACCATTTTACACACCCCAACGAGTTGACAAAAGATGCGATAAAAGCGCTTCATAAATTGATGCAAGCAGGTGCGATATGTACCAATCAAACGCCGATGCTTAAAGGCATCAATGATGATATTGATGCGCTGAAGCAGATGTTTGAAACACTTTCAGAGATCGGTGTGCCGCCGTATTATATCTTTGGCGTACGGCCTACTTTAGGCAATGAACCCTATACGATGCCTATTGAAACAATCAGTGAAATTTTTGAAAAGGCAAGGGTGCAAACTAGCGGTTTAGCAGGTCGTGCTCGCTTTGTGATGAGTCACAAAAGCGGCAAGATCGAAGTGCTTGGTACAACAAAAGAGCATATTATGTTTCGCTACCACCGCGCGGCAAAAGAGGAAGATAGAGGCAAGGTGATGGTGTACAAAAGAGATCCAAATGCACTTTGGTTTGATGATTACACGGAGTTGGTACAGGAGTATAAGCTTAGTTAGGTGTAATTGTACATTTTTGAATATCTACAATTACTTTATGGTATACTTATTTTATGGCAAAGATTATGCATAAAAAAATTCGAGCCTTAAGGGATATTGATATAAAGGAT
>JBNJHJ010000116.1:0-5848 GCA_051748365.1 Campylobacterota bacterium | reverse complement strand
GGCGTAAAAAGAATGGCTTGGGGTGGACAAGCTTTTTCGCATTTTAAGCAAAAGATACAAGCATCTTCATTATACTCAATCAACCCTCTAAAATTTTCCTGCTTTGCAATCTGCTTTTGCGGATAGGGATGGGTCAAGGGTGTTTTAAAAAGATTGCTAAAAGCCGTTTGTATATCTTTAATCATCGCTGCCCCCTACTTTGCAGTACAAGAGAGGCAGGGATCAAAACTTGCCAAAATAGCGGGAGCATCGCTGTACTCCTGTCCTAAAAATACTTTACTCATCGCAGGAATTGAGGCAAAAGTAGGTGTTTTGATACGAACGCGGCTGAGGATCTTTTTGCCTTCAGCTTTGATATAATACAGCAGCTCCCCACGCGGGGCTTCAAGAAGCGTCACAATCTCCCCTTTGGGTTTTGCGCGGGGCTTGACAAAAATTTCACCCTCAGGCAACCCCTCTATGATATTTTCACACATCGTAACACTGTTTGCTATCTCATCAAATCGCACTGTGTTTCTTGCCTCTATATCACCGCTACTGTGTGATTGCAGCATAAAACCGACCTCTTTGTAGGGTAGATAATCGATAAACTCACGTACATCGATCTTTAAGCCGCTTGCTCTTGCAAGCGGACCGATAGCGTTGTAACGCAACGCATCTTAATGCGAAAGCACCCCTACCCCTTTAAACTTTGCCTTCATTGTAGGATTGTCTAAAAACCGTTCCCTTAGCTGCAGGATCTGTTCTTTGAGCGTTTTAAGCGTATCTTTTATTCTTTGCTGCATCTGCAGATCGATATCGCTATTGACCCCGCCAAGACATACATAATCAAACTGTACGCGGTTTCCCGTGATCATCTCTTGTAGATCCATCACCGCTTCACGCTTTGCCATCAGCTCCATAAACATCGCTTCATACCCTGCATTTTCACTCACGTGAGCCAAACAAAGCATATGTGAATGGATTCTATCAAGTTCAACAAGCAAAACACGCAGATACTTTGCTTTGTCCGTTACCTGTGTATCTGTTAATTTCTCAATACTTGCCGTATAGGTCAAAGAGTGTGTAATGGCACACAATCCACAAATTCTAGCGACAACGTAGCCGATCTGTTTGTATTCAAACTTTGTCGCACACGCATGTTCAACACCGCGGTGGACAAAGCCTACATCGTTATCCACCCCCACGATCGTTTCATTTTTGGTTTCAAACTTAAACTTCACCGGTTCAAGCAAAGAGATGTGCTGCGCACCTAAGGGGATATTGAGATTTAAAACTTTTTTGCTCACACGCTATCCTTTGTATACAGCTTTAACGGTGCCTGCTTTGAGTCAGGATCAAGATAGAGCCCTCTTGGCGTATTTTCGATCTGTAATCCAAACATATCCACAACCTCTTCTTGCGAAATCGTTGCATTTGGAATTAGTGCTGCAATAGAAGGCAGCGTTTCGTTGTCGCTACACTCGATATAAAATATCGTTACAGACCCGTCTGCATAATCGCTGAATATCCACTGCACTTCGATGATGCCATACGCTAACTGCACGGCATTGAGCGTCATGAAATGGTGCTTTTCATAATCATAAAATGCGGTGATATCTGCAACGATATCTTCTAAATTTGATTGAATTTTATTCACTTGTATCCTTTTTCTCTAAGGGTTGTAACATTTTTGTTCTATCAATATACTCTTTGACTATATTTAAACTGCCAAAAAGTTTGCGGGGTTTTTCTATCTCTTTTGACTTTTTCTCAAGTATCTCAAGTGCTTTTACGACGCCGTCGATGATATATTCAGGCGTTGCACTACACCCTGCTACATACACGTCTACGGGGATATACTTATCAATCCCGTCTTCTACGTTGTACATACCGTTAAATACCCCTCCGGTGCATGCACAGCTTCCAACGGCTACGACTACTTTGGGTTCAGGCATCTGTGAGTATAGCTGCACGACCCGCTCTCTTGAGCGCATCGTCACAGGTCCGGTGATAAGCAAGATATCGCTTTGTTTGGGGTTTGCTTTGTTAAGCATCCCAAAGCGCTCTATATCAAAACGCGGATTAAGACACGCAAGTATCTCTATATCGCATCCGTTGCAACTTCCTGCATTGTAGTGCAGTACCCACGGTGATTTTTTGCGCTGTTTTGCAAAATTAAACATAATATAATCCTATGATATTTAGTAGCGCTAAGAAGATACCCACAACCATTCCAAACCCAAGCACTCGCGCCATCTGCACTCTTGCGGTTGCATTGTCTATGAGGTTAATAATCAAAAACACTACTGCACATAGCAAAGATGAAGCGATAACTTCCCCGCTACATAGCAGCCAAAAAAGTGAAAAGATAAAAAAGTATTCCAACCATTTTGCCATATACAAAAATTCGTAAAATATCCCACTATACTCTATCTCAACGCCGCCGATGATCTCTTGATGGGCATGGGCGATATCAAAGGGTGATTTTGAAAGCTTGATCATCGCAACGATCAACAGTGAAAAAAACAGCGGCAAAAAATGTAAAATATTTGCACTATTTTGAAAAATATCGCTTATCATAAAGCTGCCGTTTTGCAGATAAAAACTCACGGCAAGCAAGATCAAGATAGGCTCATAGACAAACAAAACCAAAAGCTCTCTATTTGATCCGATGTGAGAGTAGATCGATCTGACACTGTAGCCTGCAATCACTAAAAAAGCCGTTGCAAGCAGGTGCAAAAAGATGATATAGAGAAGATTTTGTTCATAAATGACCATAAACACGACAACATAAAGCGTTACAAAGTGCATGATCGCAAAGAGAGTGTGCAGATTGTTGACAATCATCGCTCTTTTGTCAAGGAGTTTGAACATGTCGTAAAACGGTTGCAACAGCGGCGGGCCGATGCGCCGCTGCATTCTTGCCCGCACAACTCTTTCAAGTCCTTGAATCAAGCCGCCGATAATCGGCGCTAATAAAAGTAATACAATCTTAAACATAGATCCCCCAGATGATAATAAAGCCGATCAAAGCCGTTGCAAAAAGCAGTGAAGGCTGTTTGAACTTTGTTTCAAAGTCAAAATAGTAGCTACTAAGCTGCGCACTGTCATTTTCACCACAGTGATAGACTCCCGTGCGATCGACATCTTTGAAGCGATAAAAAAGATAACCTAGTACAAATACGCCAAATACGCCAAGCGTGAGGATGATACTAACACTGTTAAAGACAAAAATTGATTGTACAATTCCTAAAAATAGCAAGGCAGTAAAACTACCCAGTGTTGTAATATAGAGTTTTGGCAGTTGCGCTTTTGCACCGCTTTGTGTATTTTCTTTGGCATAGAGATTAGAAAGTACTCTAAAATACAGTACCGTCAAAATAACGCTTCCTAAGATAGTAAAAAGTAGTATCGGCAGATACAAAATAGAAACTTGCAGCAAGGAAGCAAACGATTCGATCGCTAAAAATTTCCCTACAAACACTCCAAAAGGCGGGAGTGTCAAAGATGCAAACGCAACAGCCATCGAAAATACAAGCAGCGGTGCTTTGTTGCTTAAGCCTTGAATTTGACTGAGGTATTTGATACCAAACTCCTTTTCAAGCACGCCTGCATGTAAAAAGAGCAACCCTTTTGAGATCGCGTGAAACACAATGAGCGTAATCGCAGCTTGATGAAAGCTAGGCAGATCAATAGCAGCAAGAGCGATCATCAATCCAAGCAGCGCAATGGTGGAATACCCCAAAATCTCTTTGATATAATCTTTTGAAAAGGCAAAGAGTGAAGCGATGACAAAAACAAAACTCCCCAAAAGCGCTATCAAAATCGAAAGCGTAGCATCAAACCCGCTTGAAAGCTTTAGGATCAAAAAGGGGGCGATCTTGACCATGGTAGCCGAGTGCAGCATCGCGCTGACGGGAGTGGGTGCAGCCATCGCGCCAAGGAGCCAACTATAAAAAGGAAAACTTGCGCCTTTAACCAATGCCGCTACCGCCAAGGCGCTAAAGGCAAAAAGCAGTGTATGAGAACTGTGTAAAAGCGTGCTAAAATGGTGCACTTCATATCCATAAGCAGCGTACACCAAAGCGATAAGAATAAAAACACCGCCGATTTGATTCATCCAAAGCGCTTTTTTAGCATTGTCTACAGAAAGGACGTCGCCTCTGTATTTAATAAGGATATATGAACAAAGAGTGGTGAGTTCAAAACCTAAGAAAAAAAGTTCTAGTAAGTTAGCACTGACGATAAAATTCATCACCCCCAAAAAACCAAATAATACGGCGATGAAACTTGATTTTTTAAACGGACTAAATGATTCACTTTGGATGTATTGAAGGGCATAGATGATGATGATACCACCAACGATATTGATAATAAAAAACATCAATACACTCAGATTGTCTATGATCATATCAGGCTGTGTAGCATGTGATGGATGCAACACAACTGCAATAAAAAGCACAAACTGCATCAGTGCTAGTAGATAGATCTTTGGATTTTTGTACCTGATCCCTTCATAAAAAAAGTACAACAAAAGGGCAAAATCAAGTGCGATAAACATAAAGTGCAAAGGTTTTAAAAAGCTTAAATGCAGGGTTTGAGAACTTATGAAAAGATACGCACTCAATATTGTCAGTATACCTACACAAGCAATAGTAAAAATCGTTTTGTACCGCGGCAAAAAAAGATAGAAAAGCGCCATTAAAAATGGAGAAAATAGTAAAGTGTACGCTGCAAGCATCAGTTTCCTTCATTTGATCTGAGCAATTATAACCCAATCTTGATTAAAGGCAAAAAGCGTGTTGCTAAGTTGTAATATTAAGAGCGGTTTTAATCTGTATTTTCAAGTGGCGGTAAAGCTACATCTATGCTTTGTGCTATAGCTTTTAAAAGCTGCATCTCTTTTTGATTGATCACTTCATTAAAGCTCACACACTCAATCATTGCACGCACTAGATGTAACTTTGCTAGAGGCTTAAGGTGGAGCAATCTATCTAGTGCACTATCAAGAGATTTAAAATTCAGTGACTCTTTGGTCATAGGTAGAGGCTGCATCTGCAACTCTTTAAATCCCGCTTTGCACGCTGCTTCTACATCTTGAGGTTTTTGCCCTGCATAGCATAGCATCCACAACACCAAAGCTATCTGGTGTTTGCACTCTTTAAGCTCGTAGCTTTTAGAACTATATTTTACCCCTTCGATATTTTTAGTAATGATTTTAAACAGTGACCACTCATAGATAGATACTTTTTTATCCGCGGCAATGAGTTTTTGCACCACCTTTTTAAAGCTTTCATACTGATTGGGGCTAAGTTCATTTAGCGCAAGTAGAGCGATCTCTACAAGCATCACTCTAAGTTGCGGCTGTAGCGATTGCGTGAGAGAAAAGATCTCTTTTGTCTCTTTTTGTTCCTGCATCGAGGAGTCGATGATTTGGAGTTGCTTCTGTTTTGTAAGCGTCTCGTTGCTTAAAAGCAGCCCATAGACTACAACACGTACATAGTATGGATCGTGCGCGTATTGCAACAACTTTGCATCAAGGTTTTGCAGCAGTGCTTTGGCACTTTTTATATTTGCATCTTTAAGTACACCCGATTGCTCTAGTGATTGCACCGCCTTTTGTTTAGACACGGCAACTGACGCTGCGGCAAAGACCTCTTTTAACTTTTCTTTAGAATCACTTTTTGTGTCTTTTTTGCTCTTTTGGGGTTGTGGCTTTTGCACCTTTGTAAACTTTCCGCTCCATCTAGGGTGCACTCTTTTGATACGCTTTTCAAGAGGCGGATGGGTGGCAAAAAGGGAGCTAAAGCCTTGATTAACGGCTTTGGAGAAGAAAAAGTGGCTATACTCCGTTGCTTGCTTGTTT
>JBNJHJ010000115.1:0-5885 GCA_051748365.1 Campylobacterota bacterium | reverse complement strand
ATCCCTTTGCCACTCCTATCGGGGTCAATGTAGGCAAAAATAAAACAACGCCTGACAATGAAGCGCTGCATGATTATGAGACACTGTTTAAAGCGTTTGAAGATACCGGGGATTATCTTGTGGTCAATATCTCAAGTCCCAATACTCCGGGATTAAGAGATTTGCAAAATGAAGAGTTTATCAAAGCGCTTTTTGCAAAGGGCAAAGCGATCACGCAAAAGCCGATACTGCTAAAAATCGCTCCGGATATGGAGGCAAAAGATGCGATCGATTTGTGCCAAGTTGCCGTAGAAGCGGGAGCTGCCGGGATCATAGCAACCAATACGACGATCGATTATTCGCTTTCAAAACAGCCTAAAGAAAAAGGCGGCATCAGCGGCGCACTGCTGAAGCAAAAAAGTTACGAACTGTTTAAAGCTATAGCAAAAGAGCTTTACGGGCAAACGCTGCTTATCAGTGTCGGCGGTATCGATAGCGGTGATGAAGCGTACAGAAGGATTAAAGCCGGGGCTAGCTTGGTGCAAGTATATAGCGCGCTTATCTATGAAGGGCCTGCGCTTGTACGAAATATCAACACAAGATTGCTTGAGCTGCTACAAGAGGATGGATACACTCATATCAGCCAAGCAATCGGGGCAGATTTGAAGGAGTGAAGATGCAACGTTCACTTATATTTATAATTTTTATATTTTTAGGAGAGTTAATGGCAAGTAGTTTACCAAAGCATTATACAAAACAGTTAGAAAACGGATTACAGATAGTTGCGATTCCGATGCAAAACGGCAGCGGCGTGATCACCACTGACGTGTTTTACAAGGTTGGAAGCCGCGATGAGATACTGGGAAAAAGCGGTATTGCGCATATGCTTGAGCATCTGAATTTCAAATCCACCGATAATTTAGAAGCAGGGGAGTTTGACGAGATCGTCAAGGGCTTTGGCGGCGTGAACAATGCGGCAACGAGTTTTGATTATACGCACTATTTTATCAAAAGCGCTAGCAGCAACCTCCATACATCGCTAGAACTTTTTGCGGAGTTGATGCAAAATCTAAAGCTTAACGATGAAGAGTTCCAACCCGAACGCGACGTCGTGGCCGAAGAACGAAGATGGCGAACAGATAATAATCCTATCGGGTATCTGTATTTTAGACTGTTTAATCAACTCTATAGCCTTCACCCCTATCACTGGACACCGATTGGGTTTATGGATGATATTCAAAAATGGAGTATCGAAGATATCAAAGAGTTTCACAAAACCTACTATCAACCGCAAAACGCCGTAGTCGTGGTAGCCGGAGATATCGACAAGGAGAGCGTATTTGAGAGTGTGCAGCAGCATTTTGGCAAGATAGAAAATGAGAAAGAGATTGACACAAGAGAGTACAAAGAACCGCAGTACAAAGAGGAACAAACGCTGACAATCTACAAACCCACACAAACCGAGGTAGTAGCTATGGCGTACAAAATCCCAAACTTTGCCCACGAAGATCAAGTGGAGCTTTCTATCATCAGTGAACTGTTAAGCGGCGGTAAAAGCAGCAGATTGCATAAACGCTTAGTCGATGAGACTAACCTAGCCAATCAAGTCTATGCGTACAATATGGAGCTCAAAGACCCGGGGATATTTTTGTTTATGGCGATGTGTAACCCCAATGTTGCGGCAACGGATGTAAAAAAAGAGATCGAAAAAGAGATCAAAACACTCATAGACGGTGAGATCAGTGATGAAGAGATTCAAAAGGTTAAAGTCGCCACAAGAGCGGATTTTATCTTCAATCTCGAAGATTCAAGCTCCGTTGCCGATCTTTTTGGAGGCTACTATGTACGAGGCGATATTAGCCCGCTTCTTGAGTATGAAGAAGCTGTCAAAAATATCGATAAAAAATCGATTCAAAAGGTAGCAAAAAAGTACTTTCAATACCCGACAACGGCGATTTTAAAAGCTCCGAAAAAGGATTAAACCCCCTCCAAACGTCATGCCAAACTCGATTTGGCATCTAGGTCAAACTTGCGAAATGAATCGGCTTCATAACAAAGATCATAAATCAAGTTTAGGATGACGGAATTTCTTTTAAGGTACGCCGCTGCGTCACGCCAAACTGCCCCCAAACGTCATGCCAAACTCGATTTGGCATCTAGGCCGCAACGCTACTTCCTATAATCAACCACCTTCGTATACTCACTCACCTGCTTAATCACCTCCACAACCTCAAGATGCTTTGGATGTACGGCATACTCTTTGAGCGCTTTTTCATCCTCAAAGGTACTATATAGCGATAGGTCACACGCGCGTTCGCCGCCGTTTATATCCTCTCCTATCTCAAATCTTTTTATCTGCTCAATCTGCCCCGGTAGCGCCTCTAGCATCTGTTTTACCTGTGCGATATTGTGCGCTTTATTCTCATCTTTAAACTTAAAAAATACGATATGTACGATCATCAATTCTCTCCTAACGTGATTTTAAAATGTTTGGGATCACTCACAAACTCTATATCCCCGCCGTGGGCTGCCGCGATCTGTTTTGATAGCACCAAGCCCAAGCCGTTGCCTTTTGTTTTGGTGGTATTAAACGCCCTAAAAAGCTGCTGCGGATCTTGTACCTCTACGCCGTTGTCATAGATTTGAAAACACCTGTTTTCAAAGCAGACCTTTACTTCCCCGCTTTCATTTTCATCATCTTCCTCAACCGCATCGATGGCGTTAAATACAAAGTTTTGCAGCATCAAAGAAAGCAGATTAAAATCTCCCTCTATCATTGACTTTTTAAAATCATACACAAACACAATCTCTTTTTCATAGCTGTAGTACCGCACCGCGTTTTGCAGTTCGCTTTCTAGCTTTTTGCTCTCAAACGCCTTTTTCTTTGCGCGCACCCCTTTGGAGTACAAAAGCGTTGATTTAATGATCCGCTCAACGCGCATGATCGATTTTTTGATCTCTTCGATGACGGGTTTTGACCTTGCGTCAGCTCTTTGCAAAAGTGTAGGGATAAGCAGCGAGATAGAGCCTACGGGATTGCGTATCTCATGGGCTAGATGCGCCGCCATCTGCCCCATAAACGCCAACCGGTCTTTTCGTTTGTGGCTTGTGATATCGGTAGCACTGATAATCAGCTTTTCACTATGCTTTTTTTTGTTGATCAAAAAGTAGCGCTCATCGACAAAAAGCTCATCATCTTCTTGCGCATCCACAAACAGCGTCAAATGCTCATTGAGCGCTTTGGCTTCACTGTTTTGGATAAAAACCTCTTTGTCGCTGCTTAGCACCCACAGCGCATTTGGAAGCACCTCAATAATCTGCTCAATCAGTCCTTTGAGGCTATTGTAGGAGCTATTAAGCGTTTTGTACTCCTCTTCGACCTTGTATGTTTGCTCAATCAAACTCTCAAGAGAGCTTAAAACAATCTGTCTATCTTTGCTATCAAGGCTTTCTATCATCTGTTGATCAATCACGCAAGCAACCTTTTAAAACTTTCCATATCATACAATATTACCTCTTTACTCATCCCCTCAAGCTCTTTACTAAAGCCGCTTTTTGAAGCTAGCAGATAGATGTCGGGTTTGATGCCTGATTGTTCGCACTTTTTTTGCAGCTTGGTCAGTTCATTTTTGCACACACGCCGCTCCTTGTACTTGCACTCGCCGACGATGAGCTTGCCCTCTTTGGTGTTGGCATACACGTCAAACTCATTGTCTTTATCCCAGTACGTCCCCCAATCTTGCAAGTCGTACTCCTTTTGTAGCAGCTGTGTAGTGATCTGTTCAAAAGGATAGCTAAAAAACTTATCGATATTTTTAGAAAAATTCTCAAAAAGCGGCTGCAATTTGCCCGCTTGAATGTTTTCTTTTTGCCCGTGCAGATACCCAAAGTAAAACCGATAATACGGCTCCACAAAGCGAATCTTTGATTGCACGCGGTGGCGTCGTAACTCTTTTTTGAGTTTTTTGTGCGGATCTTTTTTGATGATCGGTTCGCGGGAGTTTTCAAGCTCAAGTACATCTAGATCGATCAGGTCTTGCAAAATCTCTTCGGCACTTGCGGTGGGAAGGTGTGCTTTTTTAAAGCAGTTGCCCTTTTTTGCGTCACTTCTAGTCACCGCGTGCAAAAGTTTAGAAAACGGGGGCTCTTTGATAAACTCCGGAGCGATGAGGTTGTCAAAATCATCAAAGTGCTTGATCAGGTTATCTTCGATCGTATCGTAGATATTATCAAAAAAGCTGATGCTTAAGTGCTCCTCAATCCCGCCGAATATCGCGCAGTACTCAAACATCTCGACAATACTAAGGTGTGGAAAATGCTGTGAAAATCGGTGTAAATTCATAAAAATTATTGTATCTAAAATTTGTTTAAACTATAACTTGACAAACCCTCACTCAATCTTGTATAATTGCATTAGCACAAAACATGTGTGAGTGCTAAAAGGGCAAAAGAGCCCAAAAGGTATATTATGAATGATAAGTATCTTTTGATCTTAAATACATTAATAAAAGAGTTTATTCGGGTCAAAGACCCCATAGGCTCCGAACAGTTAAAACACGTTATCGATACGCAGATGAGTTCTGCAACCATCCGGTATTATTTCAAAAAGATGACCGATGAGGGGCAGATTGAGCAGTTGCATCGAAGCGGCGGAAGAATCCCGGCCGATGAGACGCTGTATCGATACTGGAACGAGTTTTTTGATTCGTTTCACAATGAGTTAGTGATAGACGTATCAAAGCTAGAGAACTTTGCAGCGATTTTTGATATGTACGTGTCACTCAAACAAAGCAGTTCAAACCTTTTAAAAGAGGTAAAAAACATAGACAATACGTATCTGTTGGTTATCTTTGAAAATGATGAGATAGCCGTTCGATACAATAGGCTCTTAGAAAAGTTTTTGAACGATTTTTTAGATAATGAGATAGAAAAGATAGCAGCGGTTGTCGCCCAGATCGGCATTGAGCAGTTTGCTCAAAAGATCAATAGCGCTATCGCATCAAATATAAAAGTGTACAACAAAGACAAACTGTGGCAGCTTGCAGCTTGCGGCGAAATGAAAGAGTTTGAGAGCTTTTATGATGGGAGTATCATCAACAAAAGCTTGCACATGCAGCGCCAAGAGCAGCTGCTTAAAGTCAAACTTGACGTTGTAGGGCTTGATGGCACAGAGTATGAACTTTTTATATTTGGTGAATTGACAAACGATTTTAAAAACTTTATAAGGAGTATCAGTGGCACAAAAAGATGAAGAAAAATGTCAAGAAAAGCAAGAGTGTTGTGAGGCAGAAAACGAAAAAACCCAAGAGTGTAGCGACGAAACGTGTGAAAACGAAGCGAAGCTACAGGAGGAGATTGAGGATTTGAAAAGCCAATTAGATGCGCAAAAAGAGAAATACGTCAAAGTCTACGCAGATTTTGAAAACAGTAAAAAGCGTCTTGAAAAAGATAAAAGCAACGCAGTAGATTATGCAAACGAAAGCTTTGCAAAAGATCTGTTGCCGGTTTTTGACTCGCTAGAGATGGCTTTGAAATCCGCACAAGCTAGCGGTGACGAAAAGATGGTAGAGGGGATCGAACTTACTATCGAACAGTTCAAAAAAGCAGTATCAAAACACGGTGTGGATATTGTAGATATAGACAACGGTTTTGATCCACAGTTTCACAATGCAGTGATGCATGTAGAAAGCGACGAACACGAAAGCGGCGCGATCGTGGAAGTGATGCAAAAGGGTTATACGATGCGAGAAAGATTATTGCGACCTGCAATGGTCAGTATCGCAAAGTAGGGCACGGGCAGTAAGCGTAATGACGCCCTGTCATCCCCAACTACCGCCCCGTCATCCTGAACTTGATTCAGGATCTAAAACAAACAAACCTTTAAGGAGAAAATAATGGCAAAAGTA
>JBNJHJ010000114.1:0-6042 GCA_051748365.1 Campylobacterota bacterium | reverse complement strand
ACTAAAACATAGTCAGGTTTCATGAATTTTTCATGGTTAATGATAGGCTTATCATCAATTCTATCATATGCCGTCATTTCGGCACCTCTTTTTGCTGAACCATAAAAAGCAAATGCTTGAACTTGTTTCCCTGTAGTAGCAAGTACATCTGCTAAACCTTTTGCACCTGTCACTGCACCTTGACCGGCACGGCTATGCCATCTAATTTCTAACATATTTTTCTCCTATTATTAGACAATGCAAAAATTCTAATGAATAAGCACTTAAAGCATGCTTGGATAAGAGGTAAAATTTTCCCATTATGTAACTTTTTGTACAAAATTTAACAGATTTGTTACAACTTTTACTCTAAGTTAAGCTTCGTAGCATTAAAATAGCATAAGAGTGCAACTCTATTATCGTATTATTTGTTACAAAACTTTTGGATAAACTTCACAGCCTCCAAAGCATCCGCTTTGACAAATTCACAGCATCTATGGAGCTCTTTTTCATCTCCGTATCCGCATTTTACACCAACAGCCTTTATGTTAGCTTTATTGGCAGAATTAATATCCATCGGTGTATCGCCGATCATCCAGCACTGTTTATCCACTGCACCAAGCCTGTGCATCGCCTTTATGATAGGCTCGGGATGGGGTTTTGGCTCAATAACATCTTCACGCCCGATAAGAGTTTGAAAATGGTGCATCACCTCCATATGCTTTAAAAGCTCCTTTGAATATAATCCCGTTTTAGTCGTCACCACTCCTAGCGTTGCAAAAGATGCCGCTAACTCTATGGCTTCTTTGGCACCGGGCAGCAGTGATGTCATTTGGCGGTTTATTTTTTTATAATTTTCTTTATAGGTTGCAACATAATCGGCAACTTTTTCTTCCGATACGCCTAGGTGTGCAAACATAAAATCAAGCGGATGCCCGATAAGTGATTGTATCTGCCGTCTTTGTCTTGGTGTATCGTTGTGCTTGGAAAAAGCGTATTCAAAACTTTGCAAGATCGCTTCGGTGGAATCTATAAGCGTGCCGTCAAGATCAAAAAGTATCGTTGTCATTGTAAGCCTTCGTTGTGTTATAATTTCTTTTATTACTATATTAAGGGGTCTACATTGGATGAAATTATACAGAAGTTAAAAACCTTTTACAACCAAAGGGGTGTTTTTTTTCAAAAGCTGCAAGAAGCAACCGAGGGTGCTAAAGAGTGCTACCTTGATGTTAACGGTGATGATAGCGGGTTGCAATCATACCGTAACAATTACAGCGCGATCACACAAAAGATTGCGCAAGAGTTAGGCTGCCAAACAAAGGGGCGCTATGACGTGCTTGATGGGGCTTTTGATCTTGAGTTTGAAGAGGAAGCGATAAAGGTAGTCTATGCGCATAATCAATTAGATCTTTATGAAATATGATGGAATCTTTTAAAACTACGCTTATTGCTCCCATAAAAGCGATGCGGCTGCGCTATGTACCGCTTTTGATGATCTATTTTGCATACGGTGCAAGTATATTTACCGGTATCGCAGAGAGCTTTTGGGTCAAAGAGCAGTTAGATCTAGGAGCCGATGAGTTGATGGCGCTTGCAGTGTGGCTTACGGTGCCGTGGACGATTAAGATGGTGTTTGGACAGATGGTGGATTCCATCGCAATCTTTAAATCACAGCGTAAGATCTATGTCCTGTTTGGGGCAGGATTGATCACGCTGAGTATGTTTATCATGATCGCACTTGCAGGGCAGTATCCTATAGTCGAACCCTTTTCACAAGAGCGTCTGTATATCATCAGTGCCGTTATCGGCGTGATCGGCTTTGTACTACAAGATGTGGTTGCCGATACAATGAGTACCGAGGTGGTCGATAGATCGCAGCCTCAAGAGCTTATCGATCAAGAATTGGCGATGGTGCAGGTACTTGGAAGATTAGCATTAGCGATTGCGGGTGTGAGCGTTGCGGGTCTTGGCGGGTGGCTGGCGCAAATTTATAGTTACGAAACGATGTTTCAATTAGGGCTTTTTATTCCTTTGCTGTCTATTGTGGGTGTTGGGCTTATTCGCCTCAACGATGTGGTCAAAACACCGCTAAATCCTAAGATATTTTACGGGGGATTGGTGTTTGCCGTTTTTGTTATTTCTATGGGGATGCTTGATTTTACCTACTCTCAAGAGATCGTATTTGTCGTATCGATGGCGGTGGTACTGTATATGCTCAAAGAGGTCGTTATCGATCTGCCTCAAGAAAAGATCAACCATATCGTAGCAGCTATTATTGTTATCTTTATCTACCGCGCAACCCCGCCTGTAGGACCTGCTTTGCAGTGGTGGGAGATCGATGTATTGGGGTTTGATAAAGCATTTTTTGGCACACTAAGTCAGATAGGCGCGGTACTAGCGATTATTGGGATGTGGCTTGCTAGCAGTTATATCGTCAAACGCTCCGTTTCTAAAGTATTGCTTTTTCTCATCATCGTCTCTACGGTGCTTTCACTGCCTGTTTTGGGAATGTATTACGGGCTGCATGAGTGGACGCAGGAGCATTTTGGTATCACTGCGCGTGATATCGCCCTAGTTGATACCGCACTTGCAAGTCCGTTTAACCATCTTTCGATGGTGATGCTACTGGCGTTGACGGCAATCTATGCGCCTGAAGGCAAAAGAGGTACATGGTTTGCATTGATGTCGAGTTTGATGAATTTAGCGCTCACCGCAGGCGGGCTTATTAGTAAATATCTCAATCAGATGTTTGTTGTTACAAGAGATATGCCCAATTTGGAAATAACGCAAGATTATTCACAACTGGGGCATCTGCTGATTATTGTAATATCGATAGGATTTTTTGCACCGCTTTTAGCGATCTATAAGTATGGCAGAAAATTATAAACATCTAACAAGTCAGTGCTCAATTGAGTGCAAACTTAAGTTTCAAGGCTTTGAAATTTCTCAATATTGAACACTGAACTCTTAGATGCAAAAGAGGCTAACTAAATAGCGCCTCTAATGCTGATGAGTCTCCTGCATTTTCATTATTTTTATCTCTATCTTGGGGTTGCGGATTCGGTGCATTTTCATCTTCGATAAGTTCAATTCTATATCCGCTTAGCATCGAGGTTAAGCGGATATTGATCCCTGATTTCCCGATCGCTTTTGGTTTTTGTTCGGGGGAGATCTTGACCTTGGCCACATCGTCTTCAACCACGATGTGGCTGACAACCGCCGGTGAAAGGCATCTTGCGATAAAGATTTCGGGGATTGAAGAGTGTTCGATACAGTCGATATTTTCACCTCTTACCTGACCGCTTACGGCATTTACCCGTGTTCCGCGCACACCGACAACGGCTCCGACGGGATCGATGTCATAGCTTGTGCGCACTGCAACTTTCGCGCGTTCACCGGGGATTCTTGCAGATCCCACGATCTCAACGTACCCGTCTTGTACTTCAGGAACCTCTTTTTTGATAAGCTGGTTCAAAAACTCCGGAGAGGTTCGCGTAAGATCAAGATGCATCCCGTTTTTTTTGTCCATATTGACAAACTTTAACAATGCGCGTACCACGTCTCCTTTTTTAAAGCTTTCACCCTTAATTCTATTTCTTCGGGGCAAGATCCCGCGAAGCTCATCGATTTCGATGTAAGTATTGTCTTCATTATCCACGCGTGTTACGCTGCCGTGAACGATAGTGCCCACTTTTGCTTTATATTTTTCAAAAAGATTTTGTTCAATACTTTTTTGAACATTGAGTTCTACCTCATAAAACAGCTTTGCCGCAGCCGTTCGTCCAAAGGTTTCGATGCTGATCTCACTTTGGAGTTCATCGCCGACCTCTACATCGCTATCTAGATCTTTTGCTTCACTAAGCGAGATATACTTCTCTCCCTCATCTTCTAAACGCTCATCATCATCAGCAACGACTGCAACGCTTTGATAGAGTGTATAGTTTTTACCGTCAATCTCTACGCTAAAGTCTTGATCTCTTGAGATCATCTCTTTAGCGGTGTAGATCAACGCGTTTTTAAACGCTTCATCCACTTCCTCTTTTTTTAACCCTTTTTCAAGAGCGATAGATTCTATTATATCACCGATTTTTTCCAAAATGTATCCTGTTGTTTTTGATTTTTATATTTGAATTTGGAGTGTATAGCCAAATAATTTTATATTTCATAACTAAGACTTATTTTACATAAAGTTGGCTTAATAAAAGATAAGATATAATATTAGCTTACTAAAAAGTATATTGATCTACTGAAGAGAGCAAAAAGGATAGGGATGGAACTGTTATTAGCAAGAGCAGAAAAAGACAAAAAACCGAAAAAAGTAGAGTTAGAGTCTATAGATTTGAGTAACAATATCTTCTATTTTGATAGAGAAAACTCACATAAAGATATGGTAAAGATGGTAGAGTATTTTGAAGATAAAGGCTTAAGCGTCTATCTCAAAGAGGTCAAATTCGGACTTGATGAAGAAGATTACATGTATGAGGTTCATATAATGTAACAAAGGCGGGTTGCCCCGCCGTAAATCCACCAAAAAGACACAAAATGCAAAACAGAGATCCCCGAAAAAAGCTATATATAGAAACTTTAGGTTGTGCGATGAATGTTCGTGATAGTGA
The DNA here is from genome assembly GCA_051748365.1 of Campylobacterota bacterium. GTDB lineage: Bacteria > Campylobacterota > Campylobacteria > Campylobacterales > Sulfurovaceae > TCS-49. The sequence goes on along the minus strand of JBNJHJ010000114.1, from coordinate 1,447 downwards.
GCATATAGTTGCCGAACTACACGATCAATACACCCTAACTCAAGATGCAAGCAGTGCTGATCTAATTATTATCAATACGTGCAGTGTAAGAGAAAAACCCGTACAAAAACTTTTTAGCGAAATAGGAAAGTTTGCAAAAGCAAAAAAAGAGGATACTAAAATCGGCGTGTGCGGCTGCACGGCAAGTCATCTGGGCAAGCAGATATTTAAACGCGCCCCAAGCGTGGATTTTGTTTTAGGGGCTAGAAATGTATCAAAGATCGCACAAGCGGTCAAAGAAAAGGGCTTTGTCGCCGTTGATATCGACCATGATGAAACGGCATATGAGTTTTCTGATTCCTATCAAGCAACCCCTTTTAAAAAGCTTATCAACATCTCTATAGGATGCGATAAAAAATGCACCTTTTGTATCGTGCCAAATACACGCGGTGAAGAGATATCGATCCCGCTTGAAATGATTCAAAAAGAGATTGAAAAAGCCGTAGCAAAGGGTGCTAAAGAGGTGATGCTGCTTGGGCAAAACGTCAATAACTACGGCAGACGTTTTAGCACAAGCCATGAAAAGATCGATTTTACGACACTGTTGCAAGAGATTTCAAAGATCGATGGATTGCAGCGTATACGCTTTGCTTCGCCGCACCCGTTGCATATGGATGATGCGTTTATAGAGGAGTTTGCGAACAATCCAAAAATCTGTAAATTTATCCATATACCCCTGCAAAGTGGATCTACAAAGATACTACAAGATATGAAAAGAGGCTATAGCAAGGAGTGGTTTTTAAACCGTGTGGCAAAGATAAAAGAGTTAGTGCCCCATGTCACGGTAGGAACTGATATCATCGTGGGATTTCCCGGCGAGAGCGAAGAAGATTTTGAAGATACGATGGATGTGGTAAAGCAGGTCGGGTTTGATCAAATCTTTAGCTTCAAATACTCCCCAAGACCCCTGACCCCTGCAAAAGATTACGAAAATCAAGTCGATGAGAGCGTAGCTGCAAAGCGGTTAGAGCAGTTGCAAAGTTTGGCTAAAGAGATTCTTGATAAAAAGATGGAAGCAGAGGTCGGTACGGTGCATGAAGTGTACTTTGAGCATTTGCAAAAAAGCGGACTGGTTGCGGGGCGCAGCGATACGGGACGCTTAGTGACCCTAAAGGGGAGTGAAGAGCTTTTAGGGAAGCTCAAAGACGTCAAAATCACAAAAGCACACCGTATGAGCTTAGAAGGGGAGCTTTTGTGAGGGTAAAAGATCTCTACCGAAGCGTAGCAAAATATGTTTTACCGCCCTTTGCCGCACTGTTGATGCGACTTTTGTTTAAAAGTTACAAAAAAACGTATCACTTTGAGGGGGAGTTACCGCAGCAAAACTGTGTTTTTGTAGGGTGGCACGGAGAACTGTTTGTCAACCCGCTTGTGTATCGAAGTTTGCGCAAAAGGTTTAAAACCTATG
>JBNJHJ010000113.1:0-6044 GCA_051748365.1 Campylobacterota bacterium | reverse complement strand
TCGCTGACGTTTTATATCGGCAACAGTCTTATCTATACATACCTCATACGGCGCTATCAAAAGCCTTTGCAAAAGTTGCAACGTGAACTTGATAAAAACGGGTTTATCTATCTTTTAGCTATTCGTATCAGCGGTATCTTTCCGTTTTTTTGGATAAATCTACTCTTTGGCGCTTCAAATATCAAATTCAAACCCTATCTTTTGGCAACCTTTTTAGGGATGCTTCCGGTGAATTTTATCTATGTACAGCTTGGCAACTCCCTAGCAACCATCGATTCTTTTGAAGATATTTTTGATCCAAAAGTTGCTTCGATGCTGATGGCATTAGCGGTTTTGATCTTGTTGCCAACACTGTATAGACGATACAAAAAGATAAAATAACCGCAATTTTTGTATAATTGCGCTAAAAAGGGAGTGTATGCTTTTTAGCAAATTTTTTGATACATGGCTTTACGGTGAAGATGGATACTACAACACCTTTAAAGCTATCGGTAAAGAGGGGGATTTCTTTACCGCTGTATCGGCTACAAACTTTTTCGGTGCTTCGATTGCAAACTACCTGTACAAACAGATACAAAATGAGGATCTATCACCCCAAGTGACCCTACTTGAGATAGGAGCACATAGAGGATATCTGCTGTGTGATATGATCCAGTGGCTTTTTACCTGTGATCCTTCGTTGATACAATCGATGCAATTTGCGATCGTAGAAAAGCAACCTCATGTACAAAAGGCGCAAAAAGAGTATATCTACTCACGCTTTGGCGATGATGTAGAGGTACAGATTTATGATAGCTTAGAGCAGATACAAAAAGATTCAATCTTTGCCGTAGCCAATGAAATTTTTGATGCCTTTAGTTGTGAACTTTTGTATGAAAACAAAATTTGTCATATCGATGAATCCTCTTTGCACCCTTTTTGGGTAGACAATGCCGATACAAAGATGCTAGCAAAAGCAAAAAAACTCGGCATAGAAAAAGGAGAGCTTGCAAAGGGGTATGAAGATTTTGCTAAACAGTTAGCCGCAACGGCAAAAGAGATCGATTTTGTGAGCTTTGATTACGGCGATAAGCAACCGCGTAACGATTTTTCAATCCGCATCTATAAAGACCACACAGTCTATCCCTTTTTTGAAAACGGACTGGATATGCAAACGCTTTTTAAAAAAAGTGATATTACTTATGATGTGAACTTTACGCACCTTATCGATGCATTTGCGCAAAATGGATATCAAACGCTCAAGTACGCTCCACAAAACAGTGCACTAGTGGATTTTGGGTTGATGGATATTTTGGATATGTATGCTAAAATAGCAACACAAAAGCAGTATATGCATCAAGTCAACAAGATAAAAACGCTGATTGATCCTACGATGATGGGAGAGCGCTTTAAGATGGTGCATTTTAAAAGGAGCAGATGATGAAACTAATTGTTAATGAGATAGAAAAAGAGTTTGATAGAGGGATCACTTTAAGCCGGTTGATAGAAGAGTTACAAATCAGTGATAAAGTGATGGCACTTGCGGTAAATATGGAGGTGGTCAAAAAAGATAGGTGGCAAAGCTACACCCCTAAAGACGGCGATGAGATAGAGCTGCTTAACTTTGTCGGTGGAGGGTGAAACTAAAGCAGTTTACCCCCTCTTTATACGTATACTCCAGCCTGCTTTGGTGCAGATTCAAAATTGTTTGACACAGATACAATCCTAAGCCCAAACCTTTGCTTTTACTATCTTTGTTAAACGCTTCTGTGTAATACTCTAGCGGTTTTGTGAGCTTAGCTCCTGGGTTGCAGATTTTGACCTTGCCTTTTTTTGCCTCTATCTGCACCGCTGTATCCCCGTATTTGTACGCATTTTCTATCAAATTTTTTAGCACAATCACAAGCATCTCTTCATCACCGTAAATCTCAAAATCTAACACATCTTTTTGCAGTTTTACCCCGTCTAAGATGATCGCTTGGGCACTGTGAAGAATCTGGGTAAATCGCAATTTTTTGCGGTGATTGAGCGCTAGCTTTGCTTTTTCAAGCGTGGCTATCTCTTTGATGATACTATCCATGCGATCAAATACTCTATCAAGGAGGTCTCTATCAGGTGAGCTTGGCAGTAGCTGCAATGTTATCTTTCCTTTTGCAATGGGAGTTTTTAATTCATGCATAAAGTTTTTCATAAAAAGATTTTTTGATTCAATGAGTGAGTTGATATTTTTAACCGCTTTATCAAAGCTTGTTGAGATAGCGGCAATCTCATCGTTTCCCTCTATGACAAGATCAATATCGGTCTGTCCCTGCCCGAATTTTTTGATCTTTTTATTTAACTGTTTTAAGGGCGCTAGCTTTTTTAAAATAAAGTAGTAGATGCTTAAAAACACTAAAAAAAGTATCGCAAAGAGTACAAAAGCGATAAAACTATCATAGGATTTGGGTTTGATATCTTGAAGCATCAGATTATAGCCTGCTTGCTGGATATAGATATAGTAAGTATCATTATAAAAAAACACTCTTGATCTTGAATCTAGCCACTCTCGAAAATAAAGCACTTCGCCCTTTTTTAAGATATCAAGTGCTAAGTCAGTGCTATTTACAGGTCGGACTCGGTAGTGACTATAGAGATTATCCAGATTTTCTTCACTTTGCACAAACTGCAAGCTTGAGATAAAGCCGTTAGAGATCAGTTCGTATCTATTTTCCTGTTCTACTTGAAAGTTGGCACGGTCATATTGTAAAAAGAGTAAAAAGGTTGCAAACAAAACAAAAAAGGCGATACTAAAAACAGTATGCAAAAAGGCGTTGATCGAGATTTTACGCATCAAAAGCTCTTAGACAAAAAGTCCATACCCTATACCGCGCATCGATTTGATATACTTTTTGCTACCATCGATCTTTGCGATCTTGTTTCTAAGCCGTGATACCATCACATCGATATTTTTCAAACTGCTTTCATCATCGATATGTTCACTGGCATAGATAAACTCTTCGCGCGAAACGGCACTGTTTTGCCGCTGTATCAATAGGTTTAAAATATCAAATTCTGCCAAAGTGAGATCTAAAATCTGTCCTTTAAAGCGAATAGTATTGTTTTTGACTTCAAAGAGAATGTTTGTATCAAGTGCTGCTGCTTCACCTGTTTCGTTTTTCCTTCTTAGGACAGATTTTATTCTCGCTTCTAACTCTCTTGGGTCATACGGCTTTGGCAGATAATCATCTGCACCTCTATCAAGCCCCATCACCTTATCTAATATATCATCTCTTGCCGAGGAGATGATAATGGGTATTTTTGATTGTTCTCGAATTTTGACAATCATCTCCAACCCATCCATTTCGGGTAGGGTCAGATCAAGAATAAGCAGATCAAAATCTTGCTGATTGAGATGCGATAACCCCATATAGGGGCTATCTGTATTGGTAACTTCAATATCAAAAGATTTCAAATACCGAATGATCACATCGGCTAACTCTAAATCATCTTCAACCATCAAAACTTTTATCATCATCTACTCCACAATCTGCATCAATGTTTGCCCGTAACGGTTAATAAATACCCGTTTGGCGCTATCTTTGTACTCATTGGCTGCGATATCAAGATCATTTAAATCCGCAATTTCGATACTCTCAACCTGTACGATCACGTCTCCGGGTTGAAACCCTATCGTTTCAGCTTTGCTAGCAGGTTTTACATCTACGATAAGCACTCCGTTTACACGATCGGAAATTCTATACTTTTGTGCCAACTCTTTTGTGATTTCGCTGAGTTTCAACCCTTCGATGAATCCATCTTGTGAAGCACTTTGCGCACTATCGACCGACCCTAGCGTCAACGTCACCTCTTTGGTTTTCTTGTCACGTTCGATCTTGAGTTTGACACTGTCTCCGGGATCGTATGAACCGATTATTCTTGTCAAATCAGAGGCACTTTCGATCTTTTTATCATCAACACCATAGATCAAATCACCTCGCTTGATACCTGCATTTGATGCGGGCGTGCCCTCGCTGACATTCATCACAAGCGCTCCACTGTCACGGCTATAAACACTTTTTGCTTCACTACTAAGATCTGCGATTGACACCCCCATATAGCCACGATCTACCTTGCCGCTTATGGCAAGTTTGCTGATGATATCTTCGACCATATTCACAGGTATAGCAAATCCGATACCGTTGTTTGCACCGCTTCGGGTTAAGATGGCGCTATTGATCCCGATAAGCGCGCCGCGGCTATCGATAAGTGCGCCGCCTGAGTTACCCGGATTGATCGACGTATCGGTTTGAATAAAGTTTTCATAACGGTTGTTCCCCACGCTATCACGGTTTGTTGCCGAAATGATTCCCTTTGTGACCGTTTGCCCTACTCCAAAGGGATTACCGATTGCAAACACGACATCCCCTACAAGCAGTTGCGTATCTTGAGAGAGTTTAAGAGGTTTTAAGCTCTTTGCTTCGATCTTAATGAGTGCTAGATCACTCCCCTCATCCGTTCCAATGATCGTAGCGCTGTACTCTTTTTGCTCCTGTCCGATTGTCACGACAATCTCATCAGCTTCTTCTACGACGTGATTGTTGGTAACAATATACCCATCTTGTGTGACAATAACCCCGCTTCCTAAAGAGCGTTCAACTCTTTCTTGCGGCAATGCGTCACCAAAGTTTCTCCCGCCGAAAAACTCTTTAAAAAACGGATCATTAAACATCTGCCCCAAAGGATTGTTTGAAAAATTATTTTTCGTCGTGCGTTTTGTAGAGATATTGACTACCGATTGCATCGCCTCTTTGACGGTATCATTGTATGAAAGAAGTTGCGATTGTGCATTGGGCACCACTCTTTTTTCTGTTTTTGGCGCATAAGAAAAGTTGATCGCCTCCGCTGCAAGCGAAATGCTCAGTAGCGCTACCGTTGCCAATATTTTTACCATTTTGTGCTCCTGCGTTTATTTATCTTTTAGTATTATAACGCTTATTGATTAATTTGTAGTAAATAAAGCATTAACGGTAAGTTAATTACAGATATTGTCACCGTAAAAGTAGCTCTAAAGACAAAGGGATATGATGTTGTGTGATTTTTGTCTATTAATATGTTATTATAAGATATATTAATTTATAGGAATATCTTTAATTATGCAAAAACTGTTTGTACTCTTTTTATTTTCTTTTATATCACTTCCGCTTTTTGCTGCAAGTGTTGAACTAACACCCCGGCAAAAAGAGTTTGTTGCACAAAACCCTACAGTCAAGATCGCTTTGATGCCCGATTTTTCGCCTTTTTCATATATTTCACAAGATAAAGTAGTAGGTTTTGAGCACGATTTGCTAACGCTACTAGAGCAAAAAACGGGTCTACTTTTTGAAAAAGAGTTTGGTATCTGGAACAAAAACTTTCAACGCTTTAAATCAAAAAACGTCGATATCATTACAAGCATCTCCCACAAAAAAGAGCGAGAACCCTATGTAAAATTCACCACTCCTTATTACAAGATTCCGATTATGATCTTTATTCGCGATGATTTTGGTAAATATGAGGGTTTGCAAAGCTTAACGGGCAAAAAGGTCGGCGTCTTAAAAGATGTTTTTTACTTCAAAGAGTTACAAGAGTTGCAAAATATTGAGCTTGTCGTGTATGAAACCTATGAACAGATCACGCAAGCTTTGGTTTTTGGCAAGATCGATGCACTGATTCAAAATCTGCCCAATATCAACTATCTGATCAAAAAAAACCTCTACAGCAATCTTGTACTTGCCGATGAGTTGCAGCTGCCCGGGATCACAAAAGAAGATCTTCGCTTTGGGATCAATCCTGATAAACCGCAGCTTCACGCCATCATTCAAAGGGGACTTGATAGTATCACTAAGCAGCAGATGCAAGCGCTTATCGATAAGTGGATTGATGTGAAATACAATAGTACAAATAGTGGTTTTACCCTCTCAAAGGCTGAAAAAAAGTATCTCAATGCACGCATCATTCGCTACTGTATCGATCCAAGCTTTGAACCTTTTGAGTATCTTGATGCAAATGCGCAGCATGCGGGATTAACAAAAGATTATCTTGATAAG
>JBNJHJ010000112.1:0-6098 GCA_051748365.1 Campylobacterota bacterium | reverse complement strand
AGTCATTCTTGCGTTACAGATAAGTCCTGCAAGTCTTACGCCACCGGTGTTTGCGTATTTTAAAATACCTTTAGAGATATTATTTGCTGCATACATCGCCATCATCTCACCCGACATTACGATATAGATCTCTTGAGCTTTTCCTTCACGAATAGGCATCGCAAAACCACCACACACAACATCCCCAAGAACATCATAACTTACAAAATCCAACTCATCATCGTATGCACCCTCTTCTTCAAGAAAGTTAATAGCCGTAATTACCCCACGACCTGCACATCCCACACCGGGCTCAGGTCCGCCTGATTCTGTACACATGATATACCCATCAATCAAATCACTCTGGGGGTCAAACTCCGCAGCTCCGGGTTTGCATACATCTTCAAGCTCCAAATCCTCTACCGTTCCCGCTTCGCTAGCAAGCTGCATAATAGTTGATTGTGCTTTTTCATGTAAAATTAGTCTTGTAGAATCCGCTTTTGGGTCACACCCGACGATTAAAATCTTTTTTCCGTAGTAGTGAGCCATAGCAGCAAGCGTGTTTTGAGAAGTGGTTGATTTACCGATCCCGCCTTTTCCATAAAATGCAATCTGTCTTAGTTCAGACATCGTAAACTCCTTAATGTGTAATTTCACAAAGAGTGTTTACATTTAGTGTTCCCCCCGGAAGTTTTGGGAGTGATTTTTTATGAAATACGTGCGATCGCTTTTTTTGTAAGTGAGGATATGGGGTATTTGCTAAAGCGTTGCAACTCTATCCACTGTACATCTTGCGGGATAAGCGTCGTATGGTACAGATGTACGGTGATGCGGTATTTTGTGTAGCTGTGTTTAAAGCTAGCGATAAAATCCTCCTCTACAGGATCAACATGGGGCAGCTGCAACAATCCGTGATAGAGTTTTTCATCTGATTTTGCTACGGCTAAGTGTGCGTTTTGTAGATTTACTCCCAAAAACAGTTCTAGCTTTTCATAGGCTATCTTTTTAGTTTGGGTGTAGGCGTGGGGGTCATCTTTGCCGATGCAGTAAGATTGCAAGGGACAAAGGCAGCACCGAGGATTTTTAGCCGTGCAGATCATAGCACCTAGATCCATCAAGGCTAAGTTGTGGTGTTTTGCATCCTTTTTGTTCAAAAATGCATCGGCTTGCTGCCAAATCTCTGCCTCTTTGACATTTTTGAGCCCAAAAAAGCGTTTGAGAACTCTTTTGATATTGGTATCTACTACGCTGATACTTTCTTCATACCCAAAACTACACACCGCACTTGCGGTGTACCTGCCGATTCCGGGAAGCTTTTGCAGCTGCTGCTGTGTCTTTGGCAAGCCTACATTTTTGCAAAGGTTGACACTTTTGTGCAGATTCCTAGCGCGGCTGTAGTACCCAAGCCCGCTCCAATCTGCCAGTACCGCATCAAGATCTGCATCGGCTAGATGCTTGATAGTAGGATATTTTTGCACAAAAAGGGGATAAAAATGCTCCCGTACACGGCTGACCTGCGTTTGCTGCAGCATCGTTTCACTAAGGTAGATATGATATACATCATCGGTGTTACGCCACGGCAGATCGTGCCTGCCCTGCTTTTCATACCATTGTAAAAGTTGTTGATGGATACTTTTGTAGATTGTAAAACCTTTTATTGTCGTAAAGCTTTCAAAGCACAACTTTTGATGATAGGCAGTCGCTTATTGATAACATCTTCAACGATGTAAAGATCAACTCCTTCATAATCATGCGCGATAAAATTACGCAGTTCATAGCTTCCTTTGATATCTTCTTTTTCAAAATGCGACAGCACTTCCAATTCACCGTTGTGCAAAAGTTTGTCAAACTGTTCGGCAATAGAAGTAAGATGCATCAAAATCGAAGCACGGGCACTTTTTTCATCGGCTAAAGCATCGGTAACAGTTTTATTTTCAGCGATAATGGATTGGATAAAATCAATTTTTTTAATGATCACCTTTATTCGCTCTATCGCTTTTTGACTATACATAGATTAACTCTTTTTCTATCGTTTGTTTAAAACTGCTTGTCGCATCAAGATCAAAAATATCGGTATTTTTATGAAATTTTGTGCGTATTTTATCTTTTATAGCATTAACCAATTCAAAATAATAGTAAGGAGATACGCTTGAGAAGTAGTCTCTATCTTTTTTGATCGCAATATCTATATCGCTGTAAATATTTTGCTCACCCTTGGCATAGCTCCCAAAAAGCGCTAACTGCACAATCCCTTTTGATTGTAACTCACTTTGTAACTCTTTTAAATAGCGTATGATATTTTCTTTTGTGGGTTTCATTGTAACTACTTTTTGTTTATTATATCAAAAAGAGTTATACCCTACAGCTAAAACAAGTCACGCTATCTTTGCAAAATTCACAAGCTGGGGCAACTTCGCCTATGAGGTCGTAGATATATTTTTTCCATAGTTTGTCTTTGGGTTTGTTTTGAGCCAACCGTGGAAAGTGTAGCGCCATGAACTTGCCCATCTGCGTGCGGCTAGAAAAACCTAAATCCTCGTACAGATGGTTGGGCATAAGTGACGTTTTTGCTACCAATGTGGCGATATGCTTACTTGAATACTCATTGATAGCATAGGTTTGTAACAGTTTTGTGACCTTGCTTTGAAGCAGCGCCGTATCTTTTTCTAGCAGCATTCTAGCTCCGCTTTGTCTAATGCATCGATCCCCTCTTGCCAGTCATACTCTTCAAACAGATCGTCAATATAAAATACGTTAGAACAGACTTGATAGAGTATATCACTGCCCTCTTTTCTTATCTGCTGTTTATAATCATTAGGTATCAAACTATCAAACCGCACCCAAAATTCATTTTTACTCTCAGGATACGCTGTAAATAGTGCATAGATCGCATCCAAAACGTCTATTGCGTTTTGATAACAATCGATATTTTCAAAACTTACATATCTATCTTTTTGCACTGCTTGCTCCTTGCTAATATCTGTTGCAGCCACAGCGGTTTGTTCTCATTTGCTAGCATCTGTTGCAACTTTTTTATAAACTTCTCTATAGCCATCCCCTCGTTTGTAGCTATTGAGTTGATGCCCGCATGCTTGAGTAGCAGCGATGCTTTTGGACCGATCTGAGTCACCACTACCAAAGAACACTCCTGTAGCAAAGAGATTTTGTACCCCAACCGCTTTGCTTCATCTTCTACGTTTTTCGTCGCACTTTGCTTTTGCAAAAATGTAAAGCTATCTTGACACACTCTGTAGAGGTAGTAGTTTTCACAGCGCCCAAAATGTTCGTTGATAGCCTCACCGTCTACGCTTGCAAAAGCAACCTCAAAACACTCCCTCACGGCTAATTCTCACATCCGCATTTGCACGCACCGCCCTCGCCGGGATGGAGCAGTGTTTGGAAGTTATTTGCATCAAGTTTTTCAAAACTTCCCTTTTTAAAGCCTTGATAGATATCTTCTAAGGAGCTGCTATCTTTTGCACAACAAAATACATCGATCCCAAGACGCTCAAAAGAGTCATAAACCCCCTGACCCATATGTTTATAAATCGTACCTTCTACGCCAAGCCCTTTTAAAAACGGGGCTATCTCAAGACCGTTTCCCTTTTTTTGGTTTTTAACAACATTAAAGCTGCCGTCATCAAGATTCATCATCGCAAAAAAAGGCGCATTGCCGTAGAGTTTTGAAACTGCCGTTGTTGTTTGTGAATCGATAGGAATTGCTAGCATCTTATATCCTTTTTTGTTTTATTAAAGGTGTAGATGCATTTTTTATTCCCTATCCGTTTGCTATTTTCTAAGAATAGACAAAAGCAGGACAAAAGGGGACAGGCTACTTTTTTTTGGTTCTTTTTTTGGGGTGCATTATAGTGCTTTCCCTAACGATGAAAGCTTACTCAAACTGCTTTATATGGGTATCCAAAATGCTCAGCAAAAATGGACTATGCCAATTAGAAACTGGTCACTAACAATCTCTCAACTTGCCATCCATTTCGATGGTAGACTAGATGATGCTTTAAACTTAGGTCTGTAAAATGCAATTGACTAGCATTAGCATCAACTGACCCCTCCTTGGACCTGTTGTATCTGCCATTACTGTGATGGTTTATTTTTATTAAAGATTCTTAAAATCTCTATCTCTTGTTTGATTGGTCTTATCCTATATATTATCGTATAGCCTTTATGAATCATATCCCTGATATTTTTATCATTAAAATATATTGATTCTCTATACATTATTGGATTACTTGGTAATAAGTTTATACTTTCTTTCAAATCATTTTTAAATTTCATACTTGCACTAGGTTTATCTTGTGCTATATATTCAAGAATTTCTTTTAATTGTTTTGAAAAAGTGGGTTTGTGAATAATTGTCATTATTTTTGCAATGATTCAGCAAAGGCATCTATATCATTCCAAAAGTCTTCGTTAGTTATCATTTGAACATTGCCACTATCAATTTCTTCTATATCTTGTTGTAATAGTTTTTGTCTTTCATAAAAATATGGGTCTTGTTCTAAGTTTTTATCTTTTTGAAGCTGAACCTTATCTTTATAATGTTCAATAATAGTTAAAAAATCTTGAACAAAATTATCTTGAATATTTACTGTTAAGGTTTGCATACTAAAATCCTTATTGTGAATTTACTAAATTATATCAAAACTTAAGTGAATTTCACAAAGAAAGAATATTAGAGGTCATAGTTTTACTTTTAACTTTTGGATCGCTGCTTTTTTTGAGAAAAAAGTTTAAAACAAAAGGCATTTATCGCTCTGGCTTTTGTGTGTGCGAAACGAAAAAGGGGACAGGCTACTTTTTTAAAAATTGTATTATAAATTTAAGGCATTATCTCCCTTTAAAACCACGGAATAAATAATGCATACAAATTTGTAACTTTATACAGTTTAAACAAATGGATAGATTATGCAAAATAAAAAACTCATACATGAACTTCTTTATGAACAAAGCTGTTCACACGCCAAGCCAAAAGACAAATGCGACAAACCAAAACCGGGTGCTACAAGCGGTGGTTGTGCGTATGAAGGAGCGCAGATCGCGCTTTTTCCTTTTGCCGATGCAGCCCATATCGTACATGCACCCTCTACTTGCATCGGGGCTAGCTGGGAGACAAGAGCTACGCCCTCTAGCTACAAAGGTTGTAACAATACGCTTACGGGGTATTGCACCCAAACCACAAGCAACGATATTATATTCGGCGGAAATGAAAAGCTTGAAAAAGCGATCCGTTTTGTAGTGCAAAAGCAAACCCCCAAAGCGGTTTTTGTCTATGAAACTTGTGTTACGGCGATGATCGGCGATGATATGGATACTATTTGCAACCATTTAAGCAGCGAGTACGATATCCCTATAGTTCCCGTTCACGCTCCAGGGTTTGTCGGCAGTAAAAACCTTGGCTCAAAGTTAGCGGGGCTTACGGTGGTAGAGAAGCTCATTGGCACCAAAGAACCAAAGCAGATCCATCCATATGGCATCAATCTCATTGGTGAGTACAATGTCACGGGCGATATGTGGAAGTATTCGCATCTGCTCCAAAAGATAGGCATCAAAATCGTCTCTACTTTTTCAGGTGACGGGCGCATCGAAGATATCCAAACCGCCCACCGCGCAAAACTCAATGTCATAGTATGTGCCAAAAGTTTAGAAGCGATGACAAAAAAGATGCAAGAAAAATACGATATCCCCTATGTGAGTGTGAGTTTTTACGGGCGTCGTGCAACCACCGATGCGATTATGAGTATCGTCAACGCTTTTGGCGATGCAAAGCTTATAGCAAAAGCAAAAGAGGTTATCAAAGAAGAAGAGGCAAAACTTAAACAGACGCTTAATGGGTACAAAGAGATTTTCAAAGGCAAAAAAGCGATCCTCAACACCGGCGGCAATAAATCGTGGTCGGTAGCGATGGCACTGCAAGATATCGGGCTTGAAGTGGTGGCTACTTCGGTGCGAAAAGCAACGCTAGATGATGTAGAAGAAGCAAAAAAACATGTCAAAATCCTCATGAAAGTCCCCGCAAACGAACAAGCAAAACTCATCGATGAACACGGGGTTGATATACTCCTAGCAGGAGGTAGAAGTTTGTATACCGCTATCAAAAAAAA
>JBNJHJ010000111.1:0-6197 GCA_051748365.1 Campylobacterota bacterium | reverse complement strand
TTTTTGAGCAGCTAGACAAGGCATAATCTCTATCCAAAGCCAAAGCTTTGGCTTTGGATGCTTTTTATTTATTAATTCATCTTTCTTTTTTGGTAATTAATACTATTTTTTTGTGATCGGTTCTTTTTTTTTACTTGTCGTTAAATCTATTCATGTATAATAATTATTTATACAAAGGGGAATGAGATGGCGCAAAACAATACCACTGTTGTAGGGATCGGCTCCTCTGCCGGTGGACTAGAAGCATTACAGGAGCTTTTTTCTAAAGTCTCAAGCACTTTAGAGTGCGCCTACATCGTTGCCCAGCATCTCAGTCCCACGCACAGATCGATGCTTGTGGATCTTCTTTCTAAAGTTTCAAATATTCCCGTTGTCGAGGTACAAAATGGAATGGTGATCCGACCAAAGACCATCTATATCACTCCCGAAAATACCGATTTGTATGTAGATAATAATAAAATCTATCTCAAATCTGTAGAACAAGCCCACGGGCCTAAACCCTCGGTTAATTACTTTTTTAATTCACTTGCACAAAGCTTTACTTCAAAAGCGATGGGAGTTATTTTGTCCGGAACAGGTAGCGACGGTGCTTTTGGAATACGGGCTATTAAAGCAAGTGAGGGGATAACGATAGCACAATCACCCCAAAGTGCAAAATATGACGGGATGCCCGTTTCAGCTATCAACACAGGCAAAGTCGATCTTGTTATCCCCATAGACAGATTGGCCGATGAGATCAAGCGTCTTGTGCAAAATAATCGACAAAACATTGCCCAAAGTGCGAATGCTACGGCGATGCAAAAGATCTATCAACTACTTTTTGAAAAAAAGGGAGTGGATTTTAGTCAGTATAAAAAAAATACGATCACAAGACGTATCGATAGACGATTGGCTGCGCTAAAGTTTGGTCAAGTCGATGAGTATCTGCAGTATTTGCAGCAAGAACCTGATGAGGTAGTAAATCTTTATCACGATATCTTGATCGGTGTCACGGAGTTTTTTCGGGACGCTTGCGTATTTGATGAGGTGTATAAATATTTAGAAACACTTATACAAAGTAAAACAAAAGACGATGAGATCCGTTTTTGGGTGGTTGGGTGCTCAACAGGCGAAGAAGCGTATACGCTCAGTATTTTGCTGCATGAGATATTAGGGCAAGATATCGGTAGCTATAAGATCAAAATCTTTGCAACTGATATCGATGATGAAGCGTTAAATATTGCAAGAAGTGGAATTTACGCCGATACGAGTCTGACTACGATGCACAAAGATCTGTTGCTTAAATATTTCAACATCCGCAAAAATCAGTTTGAAGTGAAAAAAAGCGTGCGCCAGCTTGTCGTTTTTTCAAAGCACAATATTGTTAGTGATTCTCCCTTTTTACGCCTTGATCTAGTGAGTTGTCGAAATATGCTGATCTATTTTAACCAAAACCTACAGGAACGGTTTTTTTCAATTGTACACTATGCACTCAATGAAAGTGGGCTTTTACTACTTGGAAAAAGCGAATCTATCGGTAATCACAACGATCTTTTTACCGTTATAGACAAAGACAATAAAATCTTTAAATCCCAGTATACAGGTAGCAAGGAGTTGCCAAAGCTTTACCGCTACGGTTCACTGTATAAAAATTATGAAGAACCAAAAGGCAGTATATCCGATACAAAAAGTGAAGAGCAGATGCTAGAGGAGAAGCTGCTTGAAGCAACTAAAGAGGTGATCTTTAATCAAGCAACGCTTATCAACACTTCTTATGAGATTATCTATGTCAAAGGCGATATCCCCTTTTTAACCTTTGCACAAGGCAGAGCAACCAATAATCTTTTTAAATGTTTAAAAGAGGAGCTGACTCTTGATGTACGAAGTACGCTCAATGAGGTACAAAAGAGTAAACGCACAAAAGCAACACAGTTTCGCGCCGTGTCGCTGTATAGCGATGAGGTGAAGTATACACGAGTCATTATTGTTCCTATTAAAAGCGATAGTGAAGAAGATTGGTTTTATGCGCTTTTTTTCCAAAGCGAAAATATCGAAAACCTCAAAGGCTACATCAGCAAAAGCGGCAGTGATAATGAAACGATCGATAATCTCAGTGCCGAATTAGCGCGCACCAAGTCGCATCTTCAAAATGTGATCGAGGAGTTAGAAAGCTCTTATGAAGAGGTGCAGGGACTCAATGAGGAGCTAAGCTCATCGAATGAAGAGTTACAAAGTTCTAATGAGGAACTTGAGACGACAAACGAGGAGTTGCAAAGTACTAACGAGGAGTTACAAACAGCTTATAGTGAGTTAAAAAGCCTCTATGAAGAGAAAGAGGAGCGTACAAATAAGCTTGAAGACCTTACAGCACGTTTGCAGACGCAAACTGAAGATCTCAGACGTCAAAAAGAGTTAACCGAAGCGATCATCGATACCACTCCCGTAGCGATTGTTCAAACCGATACACAGGGGAGATTTGAATTTGCCAATGCCAATGCACAAAATATCTTTAAACTCGGCAAAAAAGACCTGCTTAGCCGCTATGTAGATAGTGAAGCGTGGAATATAAAAGATGAAAATTCACAACCTATAGATGCACAAAATCTGCCGCTTAAGATGATACAAAAGTCCTTTGAAGCGGTACACAATGTGGTGTACTGGATCGATAACGGAGAGCAAAATAGAATCTGCATCTCCGTAAGCGGTGCGCCGGTGTTTGATAAGCGTGGTGAGTTTGTGGGGGCTGTTTTTAGTATCGATGATATCACAAAACAGAAAATGATAGAAAAGCAGCTTTCAAAATACAAAGCTAAAGATGATGTAAATTTTCAAAATGCCGTTGCAAAATCGCTAGAACAGATGAAGCTGCAATCTGTTTTTCACAACTCTACAAAATCCCAAAATATTGCCAATATCGCAATGTTAGAGCTTTCTAAAGAGTTTAAAAATAGACTTTCTGAACTTTCACTGCTAACACAAAGCCTTTTTCAAACGCAGCAAGAGCAAAAGCAACAGTTACTACAAGCCCAGCAAGAGGTGATTGAGGAGCTTGATAAAAAGATCGATAGTAATATCAAATACTACAGCGATATCTATACCTATAAAGAGTTAAGCTTTTATAAGACGATGCAAAAAAATATCCAACTGTTTGATGGAGCTTTCCAAGATAGGCGGATAGAGATAAAAAACAATATCCCCGGTACAATTTACGGCAGATCAAAAGAGATGATCTCGTTTTGTCTTAATCTTCTTGAAGCGATACTTGAGCTTGAAAAATGCTCTTTATCCGTAACGGTAGAGGACAAATGTATCTGTATTGTGGTTGAGTATCCAAAAGATATCGATATCGCATCTTTAGAAGATCTAAGCCAAAGCTATTCAAGCCAAATATTGCAAGATATCTTTAATGCAAAAATTCAAAAACTAACGGTAGAGACAGACTTTATCTCGGTGGTAGTGGGCTGATGAAACGTTTAGAAATGCTCGTTGTGGCACAAAAAAAAAGAGTGCTGCTACCGTATGAAGTGCTGCTAGGTCAAAGCGTAGATAGAGTCAAATCGTTTGATTTTGATACATTTTTGCAGTCGGAAAAAATCGATAGCGATATTGTGCTTATTGACCTTGAAGATAAGAAGTATCTGCGATTACTTGACAAAGAAGCGGTAGGTAGGTTGCAAAATGCACGTATTATTTTGATCTCTCCCTTTTCGATCACACAGGTACAGCATAGCTTTTCACATATTGCCCGGCTAGAATTGGTGTTATCAAAACCCGTCTCTACGCAAAAACTTTTAAGCCACATCCAATCCTCAATCTATCTTAGCAAAAAAAACTCTCTTTTAGAGCGCAAAAATAAGATGCTAGTTAAGCTAGTGGAACTCTTTCCTGCAAATATCGCTATCTATAGTCAAAACGGCGTTATCTACTATGCAAACGGAAACTTTTTGGACGCGCATGCGCTTTCTATCGATGCGATCGATAAAAAAAGGTATGAAGATATCACAAGTTGCAACATCGAATTTGACACGATATTGCAAAAACTGCAAAGTACGGAGTACTTTACCCTGCAGCGCCAAGAGGGAATACAGTGGTTTGAATCTACCTTTTATAAAGCAGGACGTTTTGTGATCCACTACGGCAAAGAGATCACCGATCAAAAAAACAAAGAGTTGCGTTTAGAACAGGCTGCGGTACTGTTTGAAAATAGTAGTGAAGGGATCATTATCACCGATGAAAGGGGAGTGGTTTTATCGGTAAATCCCGCATTTTCAAAGATCACAGGCTATACGCCCCAAGAAGCTATCGGGCAAACCCCTGCGATATTGCAGTCAAATAAACAAGATGAACGGTTTTATGAAAATATGTGGGATAGTTTGATCCATAACGGATTTTGGCAAGGAGAGGTGTATAATAAACGCAAAAACGGGGAACTCTATCCGCAGTGGCTCTCTATCTCTAAAACGGAGTACCCAAAATATAAAGAAGCTTCCTATATCGCTATTTTTAGTGATATCTCCGCCATTAAAGAGCATGATGCAAAGTTGCATTTTTATGCCAATCACGATACCTTAACCGGACTTGCCAATCGGGTAAGTTTGCAAAGCGAGATCGAGTTGACTATCAAAGATTCAAAACGCAAAAAACAGAAGTTTGCACTTTTGTTTATCGATTTGGATAAGTTTAAAGAGGTTAATGACACCTTTGGGCACACGCTTGGAGATCAGATGCTTAAAACAGTGGCAAAACGGATAGAAAATGCTACCAAAAAGAGAGATTTTCTCTCAAGAGTGGGCGGGGATGAGTTTGTCCTTATTGCTAAAGATATTAAATCAAGCGCAGACGTGGTAAAGCTTGCACAAAAGATTAAAAAGATAATCGATGAACCGATCGTTTTAGAAGATAATATCTTTTTTATGACCCTATCTGTAGGGATCGCTATATTTCCCGATCACGGTAATAGTAGTGAATTGTTGACAAAACACGCCGATGCAGCGATGTATGCGGTAAAAGAAGATACGCGTGATGGGTATATGATCTATGATAGTTCCATGACTAAAAAGGTTTCACACAAACTCAATATTCAAAACGAACTCAAAACCTCCATCGATGAGGGGCGCTTTGAAATCTACTATCAAGCTGTTTTAGATCTGCAAAGTAGCAGTTATATAGGTGCAGAAGCACTGGTGCGGTGGAATCATCCACAAAGGGGGATCTTAGCGCCTGCAGAGTTTATCGATTTTGTCGAAGATAGTCCGATGTGTGCCAAGTTTGGACTAATGGTTGTGCAAAAAGTCGCCCAAGATATCAAGCAGCTTCAGAACTATCTGCCAAAAGATTTTGCCCTCTCTATCAATATCTCATCTGATCACTTTTTTAAAGAGTATTTCGAGCGCACATTGTTGCATATCTGTCAAAATGCCGATGTCGATCCGCGCAATATAGAGTTAGAACTGCTTGAGACCCATATCATGCAAGATAAACAGCGTGCATCGCAAAAGATTGAGCGCTTAAAAGCCCACGGATTTAAAACCGCAATCGATGATTTTGGTACGGGGTATTCAAGCCTGAGCTATCTTAAGAATTTCAATGTCGATAAACTCAAGATCGATAAAAGCTTTATCCGAGATTTTTTAGCCGATAACAATGACAAAGATATCGTCGATGCCATTATCAAGCTCTCAAAGATTTTCAAACTTACGGTGCAAGCCGAAGGCGTGGAGTCAAAACAGCACCACACCTTGCTGCAGAAAATGGAGTGTGATCTGGCACAGGGGTATTATTACAACAAACCGCTACCGCTTGATGCGTTTATAGCGCTTTTGAAAGAGGGGTACCGTGAAGTTTAATCAAAACTTTTACCTTAGCCCAAAAGGATTGCAGCAGTTAGAAGATAGAGCGTTTGAAATTGTTTTTGATCAGTTTGAGAGTATGTGTGCAAGTTCAAACTTGCAAGTAGTGGAGTTTATCTTTGATCTTGGAAAAGAGGAGTTTTACAACTCGTTACGGTTTGAGTTTGATGTGGTGTATAGTCTGCTGTATAGCAACAGTATAGAACATATTGATGATTTTTTTATCTGGCAGTACACACACTATTACCATCTAGGATTTGATTGTGACTTTTTTTTGTACCGCTTTGAGTTTTGGCAGGATAGTTTTTACAAAAATCTTTATAATGCGCATGCAAGTTCGATGAATATGCTCTATGAACAGTTATCTAT
>JBNJHJ010000110.1:0-6283 GCA_051748365.1 Campylobacterota bacterium | reverse complement strand
CATATCGTAGCCGCAGCAAGCGAAGTGGACTTTGATACCTTTTTTGAAAACTACACCGACCCTCAAGCGATCACTGAAGACACAACTAAATTTGCGCATTTTATCAAGCATTTTAGTATGGATAGTGATGCGTTTTTAGAAAAAAACAGTGTCGTTTTAGAAGATGCATTGCGAGAGTTAGACGGGTTGAAGGAGTAGGGCGTGAGGGTTCATTTTATCGGGATTGGAGGCATAGGACTTTCGGGATTAGCACGCTTTTTGCAAGATAGCGGGCACAGTATCAGCGGATCGGATATGAAAAGTACCGCCATCACCGACGCACTGACAAAAGCCGGTGCAAAGCTGACTATCCCGCACCACCAAAATGCTATAGCTAATCAAGAGTTAGTCATCCACTCCGCTGCGATAAAAGAGAACAATGTAGAATTACAACACGCCAAAGAAGCGGGAATTCGATCCATTTCACGAAGTGAAGCGCTGAAGTTTATCTTAGAAGATAAAAAGGTTTACTCCGTAGCAGGAGCGCACGGCAAGAGTACCACTTCGGCAATTCTTGCCTCGCTACTGAGCACTAGCAGCGCCATCATCGGAGCTATCAGCAAGGATTTTGATTCAAACGTACGTATGCGTGACAAAAAAACGCTAGTCTTTGAAGCTGATGAGAGTGATGCGAGTTTTTTAAATTCAAACCCCTACTGCGCAGTTGTTACCAACGCAGAACCTGAGCATATGGAGTTTTACGGTTATGATGAGGCGCGTTTTTATAAAGCCTATAGTGATTTTATCAATAAAGCCAAAGTCAGAGTGCTGTATAGAGAGGATCCTTATCTAAGAAATCTAGACGTAGAAGCAACATGGCTAGCAAGAGATGATATCTTTGATATTGAGTATATCCTTAAAGACGGTGATCCATACACTAATTTTAAACTCAAAGATTTGGGTGAGTTTGAGGTGTATGGATTTGGTGAACATATCGCAATTGACGCTTCATTGGCAATTCTTGCAGCGCTTCATGAGCTTGATCTTCATTCAATCAAACAAAACCTGCAAAACTATAGAGGGATTCAAAAGCGTTTTGATATACTCTATAGCGATAATGAGTATGCAATAATCGATGATTATGCCCACCACCCAACTGAGATCTGTGCGACGCTTGATTCTGTGCGAGAGTATGCAAGATTAAGCGGCAAAAATGAGGTCACCGCCATTTGGCAACCGCATAAATATACCCGCACTATTAGCAACCTAGAAGGGTTTAAGCGCTGTTTTAAAGAGTGTGATAGACTTATAGTGTTGCCGGTGTATGCAGCGGGAGAAGAGAAGATAGATATCGATTTTGCAAAAGAGTTTAGTGAGTATAATCTGCTCCTTGCGGATTTTGTAGACCACAATAGAGTATATAAAGGTTCAAAGATGATAGCACAGCTTGATAGAGGTGTAGTAGTAGGATTAGGCGCGGGTGATATTACGTATCAGTTAAGAGGGTTACAGTGAGTATATTACTTTTTATCGTCGCTGCGGCGGTATTTATCGTTATACTGTTTGCCGTTGTAGAAGATCAAAAACAGCGACTTGTGATCTCGGGGTTTATCGTAGTTATTGCGTTAGTAGCAGGCGTGTTTAACTATTTTAGTCAAAGCGGCGCCGAAAAAACAAGAGAGTTGGCAAGCGTATTTGAACAAAATCAACCTCTGCAATGCGGGGATATTGTGGCAACAAAAGAAAATTTTGTGTATGACTATCCAACCCAAAGCTTGATGGGGCAGGGGGAGTATAAGGGTACAAACATATCTATAGGTGAGTGTCAAAAGCAATGAGCATTGCAAGTAGACTTGATCTTGATGAGTATTTAGCAAAGTTTGAAGCCTGCTTTGCTAGAGAAAAAGAGTATATCTTACAAGGCGATATTAACAACCACTTTCGCTACATCAAAGAGTTAGAAAAGATAGAGTTTACCCCGCCGCCACAGATCAATAATCTTGATACGTCCTTGATGCACCTGCAAAAACAGGGAGTGTTAAATCTTGATGATATCTATGAGTTTATCAAAATACTGAATTACTTTTCTTACCTTAAAACCCTTGAGTTTGAAGGGATGATGCACAAGTGGCTCCGTGAGATTGTGTTTGTCCATGAGGTGATTGCAATTGGAGAGTATTTTACGAAAAAGGGCGTGTTTGATCTGCACAAAGATAGCACGTTATATGGACTTGATCAAGCATATCGGCGAAATAAAGAGGAGATAAAGCACAAGATTTACGGGATTGCAAACGGGGCGAGTTTGCAAAGTTATCTTGTTGATCGGCAAGTGCATTATCAAAATCAGCAGGAGTGCCTACTCGTTCGAGGCGGATTTAACCATGTGCTCAAAGCTAATATAATCGGCAGAAGCAGCGGCGGATTTTTCTATGTCGTGCCCCATAGCATCAGTAAGCTCAAAGAAAATCAAAGCGGTATCTTAAACAAGATCGAGCAGATTAAATTTGCATACGCCAAAGAGTTTAGCGCAACACTGTCTAATAATCTGCCCTTTTTAAAGTTTATCAATAAAGCCTTTGATCGTTTTGATCACTACCAAGCGCGCGTGAATTTTGCCAAGCAAAACGATTATAACTTTATATTACCTTCAGCTAAAAAAGGAGTGCACTTAAGCGAGTTTTTGCATCCGGCACTCAGTGAAGGGGTTTCAAGTAATATTGTTTTGGATAAAAAAGTGATGATTGTCACAGGGGTTAATGCCGGCGGGAAGACGATGCTTTTAAAATCGATCTTAGCAGCGGTGTTTTTATCCAAATACTTACTGCCGATGCGCTGTAATGCCCATAAAACAAAGATCGGGCACTACAGGTCGATCGAAGCGATAATTGACGATCCTCAAAGCGTGAAAAACGATATCTCTACCTTTGCGGGACGGATGCTTGAATTTAGTAAAATGTTTCACAAAAACGGCTCTATAGTAGGTGTAGATGAGATTGAGTTAGGAACCGATAGCGATGAGGCAGCGTCACTGTTTAAAGTAATTCTTACAAAACTGATGCACAAAGATATCACGCTTATCGTGACAACACACCACAAGCGCTTAGCTTCATTGATGGCAGCGCAAGAGGAGGTCGAGCTTGTTGCAGCAATTTATGATAAAAAGAAACAGTTGCCTACCTATGAGTTTTTACAAGGCAGTATCGGAAAAAGTTATGCCTTTGAAACGGCACAGCGATACGGTATCCCAAAAGCAGTAGTGAGTGAAGCTAAAGAGGTGTTTGGGCAAGATAAAGAGCGGCTCAATGAGTTGATCGAAAAATCCACCACGCTTGAAGCAAATCTACGTAAAAAGATATCACAAGCGGATAAAAGATTGGCACAACTTGATAAAAAAGAGAAAGAGTTGCATGAAAAGCAGATGCAGCTGCAGCTTTCGTACCAAAAGAAGTTAGCAGACTATGAAAAGGGGTATGAAGAGGCAAAACAGGTGCTAAAAGATGCTATAAAAGGCGATCAAAAACAAAAGCACAGAGCCTTAAATGAAGCAGACAAAACAAAAAAAGCGCTACGGCAAAAAGAGCAAAAACCCCAAAAAACAGTTGCTCAGACGTTAGAAATCGGCGATTGGGTGAAATATAATAATAGCAAAGGCGTTATCACGAAGCTTTCTAAAAACAAAGCGTTTGTGCAGATTGAGGGGATGACGCTACAGGTAAAAAAGGGCGTTTTGACAAAAGTACCAAAGCCTAAAGAAAAACAAAGTATCAGCGTCAAGGTAAGCAAAGAAAGCGGTTCGGTAAAGCTTGATCTACACGGAATGCGATATGAACAAGCGCGTGAAGAGTTGGAAAATTTTATTGCAACGTCGCTACTGCATAGCTTTGATGAAGTGTTTGTCTATCACGGAGTGGGAAGCGGGGCGCTTGCGCGGATGGTTAAAGAGTTTTGTAAGACCCACCCCAAAATACAAGGGTGTGAAGATGCACCGCCAAACCTCGGAGGTGTGGGCGCAACGATTATCAAGTTGTAACGTATGAAAATTTTGGTATTATTACTAAATGTAATCATTATACACTGGACTTAAGTTTAAAAAAAGGGTTAATATGGGGATAAAAAGAGATCTACTCGATGATGAGTTTGATCACATCAAAGATGTGAAAAAACAGGTTGAAGAAAATATTCATGAAGATAGACGAAAAGAGACCAATCTCACGGCGGATTATGAAAAAAGAGCTAAAGCGGGCAAAAAGTTGCCGGTTTGGATCAAAAAATCTACGATCGAGTATGAAGAGGAGTTAAAGCGCCTGCAGATTGAACTGCTGAAAATGCAAAACCATATTAAAGATGAGGGCAAGAAGCTTTTGATCCTTTTTGAAGGGCGTGACGCTGCGGGAAAAGGGGGAACGATAAAACGCATTACCGAGCATATCAACCCCCGTGGTGCAAGAGTAGTAGCACTTGGTAAACCTAGTGATACCGAACAAACACAGTGGTATTTTCAGCGCTACACGCAGCATCTTCCCAGTGCGGGTGAGATTGTAATGTTTGATAGAAGTTGGTACAACCGTGCAGGGGTTGAACCGGTGATGGGATTTTGTACCTCTAGACAGCATAGTGAATTTTTGCGCACGGTGCCGCAATATGAAAAGATGCTGATCGATTCGGGAATTATTTTGTTTAAATTTTACTTTTCCGTATCGAAAAAAGAGCAGAAAAAACGCTTTGATAAGCGGCGTAATGATCCGTTGAAGCAGTACAAACTCTCGCCTGTGGATGAAAAATCACAAGATCTATGGGATGAGTACACTGCGGCAAAGTATTCGATGCTGCTAGCTTCACACACAGATTTGGCACCGTGGACGATCATCCGCTCTGATAATAAGAAAAAAGCGCGCCTTGAATGTATCAAGCATATCTTGCGCCATGTTGATTACCCTGAAAAGATCAAAGAGAAAAAAATACAACCCAAGCAGAAGTTGATCAATAACGGCTTAGAAGAGTTAGAGATTATGGATAGCTCTTTAGGGTATAAAAATGTTGAGGGTGATGAGAGTAAAGAATCGCAATCTACACAAGAAAATGAAAGCGAGAGTTAAGTGTATAAAAAGATCCTTTTAGCCTCATTTTTTGCCCTTGTAGCGTATCTGCTTATCTCTAGTAGTCTTTTTCAAATGATAGCCTTTGGAATTGCAATTTTTTTGGTTGGGATGTTTTTTATGGAGGATGGATTTAAGCTTTTTGCCGGTGGTGCGCTGCAAAAAGTGTTAAAAAAATCCACCTCTAACTTGATGAAAGGGATATCTACAGGATTTGCGGCAACCTCTGTTATGCAAAGCTCTTCATTAGTGATAGTAGTTGTTATCTCCTTTTTAACTGCAAACATGATGAGTTTGATGGCAGCTTCGGGAGTTATCTACGGCGCCAATCTTGGAACTACGGCAACAACCTGGATCGTGGCAGTCTTTGGCGTAAAGATCAAGATTGCAGCCTATGCGATGCCGATGGTTATTTTTGGGGTCGTATTTCGGTTTTTAAAAGATAGCAAGCTGCAAGGTTTTGGCAATGTGCTTATCGGGCTTGGGTTTATCTTTTTGGGGATTGAGTATATGAAAGACGGGTTTGACTCGATCAAAGACACGATCGATCTGACTCAATTTTCAAAAGACGGCATCCTTGGTGTGTTGATGTTTGTTGCGGTGGGGATTATTATCACTACCATCATTCAATCCAGTTCGGCAACGATGGCGATTGCGGTGACGGCACTGGCTACGGGGCAGATTTTGTATATGGATGCGCTAGCTCTAGCTATCGGTGCGAATATGGGAACGACGATTACGGGTGTGATTGCGGCCATTCCTTCAAACAGTGACGGCAAGCGCCTTGCTGCGGTGCATGTGATCTTTAATGCCGTTGCAGGCGGTGCAGCGCTGGTATTTTTGCCTGTACTTGCGTATCTCGTTGAGACGATTTCGGGATTTTTACACTTTACGGAACCGGTACTAAAGCTTGCAGTGTTTCACACCACGTATAAATTGATAGGGATCACGCTAGTGGCGCCTTTTAACAAGCAGATCGTTTCTTTTTTGCAAACAAAGTTCAAGCCCAAAGAGATCAAGTCAAAATACCTCAGTGATGAGATCGTAGAAGTGAGTGAAGCGGCACTAGAAGCGGTGCGCAATGAAACGCGAAGGCTTTATAGCATCTCAAAGCGCGAGATGATAAAGGTGCTTAACGATATCGATCTAAACCTTGATACGCAGTATCGAAACAATATTAAACACCTTTATGCAAACATTGTCAACTT
>JBNJHJ010000109.1:0-6295 GCA_051748365.1 Campylobacterota bacterium | reverse complement strand
CGCTTTTCAAGAGGCGGATGGGTGGCAAAAAGGGAGCTAAAGCCTTGATTAACGGCTTTGGAGAAGAAAAAGTGGCTATACTCCGTTGCTTGCTTGTTTTGCAGTTGCGACCCTTGTGAACCTATCTTTTGCAAAGCTCCTGCGATGCCTAAAGGATTTCTTGTATACTGCACCGCCGACGCATCGGCAAGATACTCTCTTTGGCGGCTTACGGCGGCTTTGATCAATCCTCCAAAAAACGATCCCGCATACCCCGCTACCATTAAAACAAAGCCGATGATCACGACAATTCCGATACCGTCGTTTTTGCCTCGTGAACGCGTACGCGTACGTCCTAAACTACGAATGATAAATCCGCCGATCATCCCGATGACAACAATTCCGTACAACCACGCCACAAGCTTGATATTTAAGCGCATATCCCCATTGAAGATATGGCTAAACTCGTGGGCTATCACCCCCTGTAACTCATCTCTACTTAAATACTCTATAGCTCCCCTTGTGACCCCGATCACGGCATCGTTTTGATCGTACCCCGCGGCAAAAGCGTTGATAGAATCATCGTCTAGGACAAAAACAGGAGGCACGGCGATACCTGAAGCGATCGCCATCTCCTCTACGATATTAAGCACCCGTTTTTCATAAAAATCTTGCGTATTTGAAGGAATGAGCTTTCCTCCAAGCGAAGCTGCTACGGCTTTGCCGCCGCTTTTAAGCTGCGAAAAGCGAATCAGCGTTCCGATACCGATCACGGCAAGTGTGATAGCTGCAACGCCTACAATAAGGGGGATATTGTTGCTGCTTAAAAGTATGGCGTAGTTGCCGCTATTTATATGTGCAGATTGATCGGGATCGACCCAAAGAATCAACAAACCCACAACAACCGTAAGCGTGATGATAAGACTCAGCACCCCCAAGATAAAAAGCACGACAAGCTTAAAACTGTTTTTGTGTGCTCTATCTTGATGGGTGAAAAAGTTCATCGTTTAAAAAGAGACCTTAGGAGCGTCTTGAATCTGCTGTGAATCGGCAAATTCAAGCATCTTTGCATCTTGTGCATGCCCAAATGAAGGTGCCAGTACCACAGGCGGAAAGCTTTGTTTGTACGTATTATATGCCATCACGGCATCATTAAACGCTTGTCTGGCAAAGGCTACTTTGTTTTCAGTACTTGTTAACTCTTCTGAAAGGTGCTGCATATTTGCCGAAGCTTTGAGATCAGGGTATGCTTCCATCTGGATACTCAAGCCGCCCATTGCTCCTTGCAAGGCATTTTCCGAAGCGATAAAACCCTCCATCGCTTTGGCGTTAGCAGGATCTTTAGCTACTGTTTTAAGGGCGCTTAAAGCCGTGTTTCTAGCCTCTATGACATTTTGCAGGGTTTGGCTTTCATGTTCAAGGTAACCCTTTGCCGTTTCAACAAGATTGGGTATGAGGTCATACCTTCTTTTAAGCTGCACCTCAATTTGAGCAAATGCATTTTCGATTCTATTTTTATACATCACAAGTTTGTTGTAGATATTGATAATATAAAAAACAATGATCGCAATAATTACGATCACAACTATCGTCGTTACACTCATTTTCCACCCTTTTTGATTGAATTTAAACATTTTATACAAGGATAGCTTTAGAAATACTTAAGGCCACCTCTAAGAGTGATTTTAATGATGCTACGGTATCATTGCAAAAAAATTAAAAAAGTAGCTCATGCAAAAAGACAGATCACTTTTTATACTCACATTGCCCGTAATGCTTGGCTATATTCCCCTTGGAATGACCTTTGGGATACTTTTTAATGAACTTGGCATCCACCCTTTTTATGCAATTCTTGCTTCGGTTATTATCTTTGCGGGAGCCGGACAGTTTTTGTTAGTGGCACTATTAAGTGCCAAAGCAGGCGTCATCGAAGTGGCGATCTCTTCATTTTTACTCAATCTTCGCCACTTTTTTTATACTATTTCACTGATGGAAAGCCTCAAAAAATTTGGGTGGAAAAAGCACTATATCATCTTTGGACTGACCGATGAAACCTTTGCGATGCTTAAAACTTCATCCAAAGAAGATGAGAATCTTTTTTTTAAAATTGCGCTTTTAAATCATCTATACTGGATTATCGGTACTGTTTTAGGATTGTATGGTGGCAAGATGATCGATATCGATTACAGTGGAATAGAGTTTTCTCTTACTGCTTTATTTGTGGTGCTGAGCCTTAATCTCTATATCCATCAAAAACAGAAAGAACCCTTTGTTATCGGGCTTGCTATCGGGGTGGCTGCTCTTGTGTTTTTCCCGCCTTCACAGATGCTAGTAATGGCACTTACCCTTTGTGTTGTCGTGATGGTAGCGCAGATGCAGCTAAAGAGAAAATATGAGTGATATGCACGCTCTTTTAACTATCGTTGCCGCAGCATTTGCGACCTATATCACGCGCATACTGCCCTATTGGCTCTTTCGCAAGAAAAAGCCCGGAGCTACGTTTTTGTACCTAGAAAAAAACATCCCCGCAGCGATCATGGTGGTGCTTATTTTTTATTCGCTCAAAGATGTGCAGTGGGCACACACTTACGGCATTGCTGAACTACTTAGCATCGCATTGGCACTCACTTTATACCTCAAAAGCAAAAGCGTCTTGCTAGCAATTGTGCTTTCAACCTTGCTGTATATGATGCTTACGTAAGCCTGTATGCTCACAGCTTCATAAGCTACATCTTCGCCAAACGCAGCATGTAATATTCCACACTATTGCAAATCGTTTACTTGTATCATCTAATGACGATAAAATTATATACAAAAAAGCAACTCCCCTAGCAGGCATATCAAAGATGTTACATCCTTTCAACTACTTTTAACACCAAATAGGTAAGATTGCATCTTACAAAGGAGAAAATTTGAACAGTGAATTGATCACTCTTATAGCAAGTAAAACAGCTCTTAATAGATCACATATAAAAAATATTTTACAGCTTTTAGACGGAGGAGCGACGATCCCCTTTATCGCTCGGTACAAAAAAGATATCACGGGCAATGCAAGCGATACGGTGCTTCGTGAGTTTGAAAAGATCTATCTACAAGCACAAAAACTGCTTGCAAAAAAGCAGCAAATTCTTGGCATCTTAAAAGAAAAAGAGTTGCTTGATAGCAAGATCCAAAAGCATATCGATGCAGCGCAGACACTTCAAGCGCTTGAAGATATCTACGCACCGTTTAAAAGCAAGCGATCAAGTCGCTATGAAGATGCCAAAGCAAACGGTCTGGAGCCTTTGGCAAATATGATCCAATCTTTTAGATATACGCAAAGTGAAATTTTGCAAAAAGCAAGGGGTTTTGTCAATAAAAAGATTCTTTCAAAAGACACGGCTATCGCGGGAGCGCTTGATATTATCGCGCAGCGGTATGCAGATGATTTTAGATCCAAAGAGATCACTCGAAACAGCTTTTTACACCATGGAAGCATCCAAACAACAGCGGATAAAAAGTTTGACACAAACGGTCTGTATACAAAGTTAGTCGATAAAAATTTTAAAATCAAATATATCAAGCCCCATCAGTTTTTAGCGCTTAACCGCGCCGCTATCCAAGATGAGATCAAGATCAAACTGCTACACGATGAAAAGAGGTTTTTAGAAAATATCCAAAAGCACAAACTGCCCCCATACGCAAAAGATAGCAAAGAGTGGGTGTATAAAGCATATGTTGATGGATACAAGCGCTTACTGCTGCCCTCAATAAAAAAAGAGGTTCTCAAGATTTTAAAAGAGGATGCTTCACAAAAGGCGATTGAACTCTTTGGTCAAAACTTACATGCACTGCTTTTAAGCCCGCCTTTGCTGCACCATACCGTTTTGGGAATTGACCCGGGGTTTGTTTCAGGATGTAAGCTTGCAGTACTTGATAAAGAGGGACAGCTTTTAGACCACGGGACAATCTATCCCAATGAACCGCAAAAACAAAGCGAAAATGCGCAAAAAACGGTGCTGCATCTACTGCAAAAATACACAATCGATGCGATTGCTATCGGCAACGGGACGGCTTCGGTGCAAACAAAAGAGTTTATCGCTCACCTACTTGACAAAGAGGGTCTCAATATCAAAAGTGCAATTGTGAGTGAGATCGGTGCTAGCGTCTACTCTGCGTCTAAGATCGCCTCTGTTGAATATCCCGATCTTGATGTCACGATACGCGGAGCGATCTCAATTGCTGCGCGCTTGCGTGATCCGATGGCAGAACTGGTCAAGATCGATCCAAAATCCCTAGGGATCGGGCAGTATCAGCACGATGTGGATCAAAAGCAGCTGCAAACAAAGCTTGAAAACGTCACAATCGATCTTGTCAACAGTGTAGGCGTTGATCTTAACTCCGCTTCATATAAGCTTTTTTCTTATGTTTCGGGCATGAGTGAGAAATTAGCACAAAACATCATAGCCCACAGAAAAAAAATAGGTAAATTCACGACAAAATCGCAACTGCTTGAGATTAAAGGTATCGGAGAAAAGGTTTATGAACAGTGTGCGGGTTTTGTGCGGATCAAAGAGGGAAAAAGCGTTTTTGACAATACCGCGATCCACCCCAATGACTACAAAATCGCAACAAAACTGCTGCAAACAAAAGAGTATGAAAACAGCAGTAGCGAACTGTTAAGCAAAAAATACGATTATCCCAAACTGCTTTTAGAAGATATCATCAAAGAGTTACGCCGACCCGGATATGATATACGCCAAAGTTTTGATGTTTTGGAGTTTGATAAAGATATTAAAAGTATACAGGATTTAAAGATAGGTTATGAACTCAGCGGTATTGTACGCAATATCACCGATTTTGGAGCGTTTGTGGATATCGGATTAAAAAACGATGCACTGTTACATATTTCACAGCTGCGCCCGTCCAAAGTAGACCACCCTTCACAGGTCGTATCGATCAATCAACAACTTCATGAGCTTAAAGTGATCTCAATTGATTGTGAAAAAAACCGTGTGGGATTAAGTCTATTAGCGTAGCTTGTACGCTAACGTCAGCGAAACTTGCATCGGCAGTGCCACGCCCTCATATTGTATCTGTAGGGGAAAGGCTTTTTGTATAGCAGCAACACTGCTTTTGTGAAATATCTTATGAGACGTATCGGCTGTGATATCTTTTACCCCACCCTCTTTTGTGATGATAAAAGAGGTAGCAACCGTAGCTTCTAAACCTCTTCTTTGTGCAACTTTGGGGTAGCGTTTGTTGGCTTCTATCTGTTTTTTTAAGTGTGCAAGAAACAACTCTTTTTTCTGTGCCGCAACAGCTTTTTTAGCTTGATCCAAACTTGCAAGGCTGCTTTGCAGCATCGCTACGGTTTGAGGATCATGCTTTGGCTGCGTAACTTTTTGCGACTGCTTTTTGATAGGTTTTTGAGATGACTCTTGCGGTTGTGGCTCTTTTGGCTTTGGTACCTCTTGGGGTTTTGAGGGGATAGGTTTTTTTACCTCTATAGGCTTTTGTGGCTTTTGTTTTGGCTTGGGTGGTTGTTTTTTGGGTTTTGGCTGCGGTTTTGGTTTTTCAACCTTTGGCGGTTTTGGCTTGGATGGCTGCTGTATCTGCGGAGTTTTAATTTGAGGCTTTTGTATGGTGGGTTTTTGGGGTGCTTGCACATACTCTTGCATATTAATCTTTTGCACCGTCTGCTTTTTGTTTGTCTCTTTTTCACTTATATTTTCTTCAGACACCTCCGTATACAGCATCGATGCAATAGCTGTAGTGTATATCATTAATGAGATAAAAAATGATATAACATATCTATTCTTCACTTGATAATACTCCCACGTTTTGAAATCCATCTCCTTTTAAACGATCAAGTACAAAAACAAAATGCTCAAACCTACTGCCCTTATCAGAGTTGATAATGATCGGTTTTTTGCTATCAAGCGTGCCTATATATTGTGCAAACTCACTCTTTGTATACTCTTTGTCTTCGATCATGATTACCCCGTCATCTTTGATGGTGATGATCACATCATCATGCTTTATCTCTTTTTGGTCGCTGCTGCTTGCTTGAGGAAGATCGACGGGGATGATCCCTTTTGCCACAAAAGTTGCCGTTGTCAGCACGATAACGAGCAGCACAAGCATAATATCGATAAAAGGGATAACATTGATCTGATCAAACTTTTTAACTTTCATCTATTAACTCCTTTTTGAACAAGTCCAAAAAGGACTCTTCAGCAGAGCGCTCTCGCACCCTTGGTGCTCTTGAATTTTTTTCACCGTTTTGAGTGAACAAGTCCAAAAAGGACTCTTCAGCAGAGCGCTCTCGCACCCT
>JBNJHJ010000108.1:0-6307 GCA_051748365.1 Campylobacterota bacterium | reverse complement strand
CAAGTCTGATGGGTCTATCACTGAAACAACCCAAACAGCTTATGAAAGCAGTTCTATCCAGTACGCCGTTGAGAATAAAACAAGCTACATCAATGCCGTAGCGGTCACTACCGTAGAGGTACCCATTGGGTATGCGCATCTGTTTGAGACAAACATGGGGCTACTAAGTGTGGGGGCTAACATCAAACCGATGCAGATTCAAACCTACAATACCCGCATCGATATCGATACCGAAAGCGGCGATATTATGGATGATATAGATGAAAGTAAAGAGACACAAACCGAAGTTAGCGGTGATATCGGGATTCTCTTTCAAGAAAAGAACACCGATATCAACTTTGCCCTTGTGGCTAAAAATATCACATCACCCGAAATTGACCTTAAAGGCAGTGATGAGAGTATCGAACTTGCAGCAGGATACCGTGCAGGGGCAAGCTATAGAATGCTAGGAGATAGTTTAGAACTTGCCTTTGATGCGGACTTAAATGAACAAGATACGCTTTTTGAGGGGATGAAGACCCAATATATCGGCGGAGGGGTTGAGTTTCACCCAAGCTCATGGTTTGCTCTTCGTGGTGGGGCGATGAAAAATATCGCTTCAAATAGTTTTGATGAGGGGTTGATCTATTCAGGAGGGTTAAACTTTGGAACAAAGTGGTTTCAAGCCGATCTTTCTGCGATGGTGAGCCAAAAAAGCGGTGAGTATGACGGCAGCGATATCCCAAGATACGCAAACGTAAACTTTTCACTTATCTCAAGATGGTAAAACAAAGGGGGAGAAAAACCTTCCCCCTCCTTTTTGTTGCTAGTATCTATTTTTATTACGAATCTTTTTCTCAATCTCTACAACACTATAGATAATTAAACTTGAAATCCCAACAATAATCCACTCACTCACTCCAAGCGGCGCGGTACCAAACAGCGTATTCATAAACGGTGCATAGATAAATAGAAGCTGAAAAAACACCATCGCACCGATTCCTATAAGCATCCAGCGATTGGTAAAAACCCCAAGTGTAAACATTGAGTGCTGCATGGAGCGGCAGTTAAACAGATAAAAGGTTTGCCCAAAGATAAAGATATTCACCGCTGCCGTTCGTGCTTGTTCAAGTGAGCCGCCGATACCGTGTTTGACATACCAAAACGCAAAAAAGCTTAGCACCAAAAGCATGCCCCCCACATACACAACGCGCACTAACAACTCTTTTGACAAAATTGCAGCGTCAACATCACGCGGGGGATACTCCATCAATCCGCTCTCTTTTGGTTCAAACGCTAATGTTAATCCTAGTAGTACAGCCGTTGTCATATTTACCCACAGCACTTGTACAGGTGATAGCGGCAACTCAAACGCTAACATCACCGCAGCCACGATCACTAAGCCCTGCCCCACATTTGTCGGCAAGATCCATGTGATAAATTTGATGATATTGGCATACACTCCACGCCCCTCCTCTACGGCGTTTTTAATCGTCGTAAAATTATCATCGGTTAATATCATATCCGCAGCTTCTTTAGAAACCTCCGTTCCTGTTATCCCCATAGCCGTTCCGATATTGGCTTGCTTGAGTGCGGGCGCGTCATTGACCCCATCTCCGGTCATTGCAACGATATTTTTCTTTTGCTGCAAAAGTTTTACAAGGCGCAGCTTTTGCTGCGGGGTAACACGTGCAAATACATTGACTTCACTGATAACTTCCAGCAGCGCTGCATCATCCA
The DNA here is from genome assembly GCA_051748365.1 of Campylobacterota bacterium. Classification (GTDB taxonomy): domain Bacteria; phylum Campylobacterota; class Campylobacteria; order Campylobacterales; family Sulfurovaceae; genus TCS-49. Next base: position 4,588 of record JBNJHJ010000108.1, on the reverse strand, counting down.
TCTTTTCAAGCTCTGTACCGCTAAGGGCACTGATCTTGCCATCAGTTTTGATCCCTATCTCTTTGGCAATAGCAAGTGCCGTGATCTTATGGTCTCCCGTGATCATCTTCACGCCGATTCCCGCACCATAGCATGATGCGATTGAATCTTTTACTTCACTACGCGGCGGATCGATCATCGCTTGCAAGCCCAAAAAGGTCAATCCGTTTTCTATATGGTGGTGCTCTAGTGACTCGATCCAGTTTTGCACACTCATATAGGCAAACGCAAGCACCCGCATCCCCTCTTTTGCCATCTTTTCAGCTTCTTCAACGATCTGTTGCCTATCAATTGCTACCTCATTGCCCTGTGCATCAAGCATCACTTCGCAGCGTTCAAGTATCTTCTCAAGCGATCCTTTAATATAAATATGCGAACTTGAGCGGTTTTTTGCACCGTAATAAGAAGCCATGTACTGGTTTTTTGAATCAAAATCAAGTGTATCGATATGGATCAATTCATCTTCAAGCATATCTCTTTCAAAACCGCCTTTTTTCCCTGAAACCACCAGCGCTCCCTCGGTAGGATCACCGATCACTTGGTAGCGGTTACCCTTTTTAACGACATTTGATTCATTACAAAGCACGCCTGCTTTGAGTGTTCTTTGTAGCGCTTCATTTTCTGCCGGCGCCTCTTTATCGATGCTGTTGATACTACCTTTTGCATCATACCCTACTCCATCGACGCTATAGTTTTGCGCTCCTGCATAGATCGCTTTAACCGTCATCTCATTTTGTGTGAGCGTTCCTGTTTTATCCGAACAGATCACTGTTGTTGAACCAAGCGTCTCCACTGCAGGCAGTTTTCGTATAAGAGCGTTTTGCTGCGCCATCTTTGACACGCCGATTGCCAAAATAATAGTCATCGCAGCAGGCAACCCTTCGGGAATGGCTGCAACGGCAAGTGCGACACTTGCTAAAAACATCTCTATCGCCTCGCCGCCTCGAAGCATCCCCACGACAAAGGTAAACAGTGCCATCGCTAGAATAATATATAAGAGTACTTTGCTAAATTGCGCGATCTTGATCGTTAGCGGCGTTTCTAAAATATCGGCATCATCTATCATGGTATTGATCTTTCCTATCTGCGTATCATTTCCCACTGCCGTAACCACGCCCACGGCACTGCCTGAAGTGATCAGACTTGATGAATAAACCATATTACTGCGATCGGCCAAGGTCGTATCAGCGCTAAGCTTATCAGTCAACTTTTCAACGCTTACACTTTCACCTGTAAGTGAAGATTCATCACTTTGTAACTCTTTTGATTTGATCAATCGAATATCAGCAGGTACTTTATCTCCGGAGTATAGCAATACGATATCGCCTACTACTAACTCTTTGGCATCGATTGAGGTTTTTTCACCCTCACGCATCACCGTTGCACTGACTTTACCCATCTTTGAAAGTGCCTCTATAGCCGTGATCGCTTTTAACTCTTGGATATAACCTATGATAGAATTTATCAAGATAACACCGAAAATTACGGCTGAATCAACATAGTGTCCAAGAAGTGCCGTAACAATAGCAGCTACTAAAAGGATATAGACAAGCGGTTGATTAAACTGCTGCATAAACAAAAGCAGCTTACTCTTTTGTCTCTTTTGGGTTAACTCATTTTTGCCGTACTCTTGTCGAAGTTGCGCTATTTGATTGGTATCTAAGCCCCTATCGCTTGCAACGCCTATTTCTTGTAAAATCTCTTGCGCATCCACAGCATGCGCAGCTTGTAACCGCTCTTGCATCTAACATCCCCTTTTTAGAGCTTTTTCAAACGATTTAAAATAAAATCACTTGCTTCTCTTTGAATAAAATCTTTTGTTTTTTTCTCAATCTGTCTTTGGATCTCTTGTTTCATTAAAGCTTCATAATCAAACGCTTTGCCTAGATTTGAAAGATTTCCCTCAATATCAATATTGTAGCGATGATTATTTAATAGCAAACTTAGATTTCCGTTTATATCCTTTGTTTGGGTGACAATCTGTAAATTTTCTGTCTTCGCCTGCATTTTTTCAAGTTGCAACATAAGATTTATATCTATATACTTTTTGTCAAAAGTAGCGCTAAGAGTCGAATCGGTAAAGGGTTTATCGGCGATATTTTTCTGCAGATAGTTTTGAAAAATCTGTGTGAGAATGCTTTTTTGTAGTGAAGCATCATCTAAATCCATCTGCATCTGACCCCTTTTTTGTTTGAAATCATAAGCAACCTCCCCCACAACACTACCGTTGAAATGGTTTGGAAGATTAAAAAGTTCAAATGCTACGGCTGCGGGCATCGAGTGTATAAAAACTTTCAAATCTTGCAATGCAAAATCTTTAGCAAACACTCTGTAACTATTTTTAGATTTTTGATAGAGGGCTTCACCGCTTAGCTTCAAGTAATCAATCTCTCCTTCAATCTTGCCTACAAGGGTCAAATCATTGGCAATATATAATGGCACCTTGTGCGCTAAATGCTCTGCATCTTGCATATGCAGCTCATAAAACCCGTCAATACAACGGTTAAATAGATTGTATTTTGCTTCTATCCATGCGTTATTGCGATCATCGATTTCAATTGCAAGAGAGATGTTTTTCATATCCAATTCAAATGCCGTGACTTTGATATCAAGCTGAAGATGGTGTTGTAAACTCTTTTGTACGAGGGGCTTAAGAGCTGCGTTGCCGAGTTTTGTAAACAAAAGAATATAAACAAATGCAACTGCGGATAAAAAGGCAAAACTTATATAGAGTAAAAATTTCATCACTATCCTTCTATAATGCTAAGTTTGTTGCAAAGGCTTGATATCTATCAATCACAAGTTTACAACATTTGGATATAATTTTACAAAAAAAAGGTTACAAAAGATGCAATATCCACAATTTTTCGACACGATTCAACCCATAATATTTAAAGATGAATTAGCTCAACTTCTCGGCGCTGTTGATGATGGAATTATCGAGTTTACTTATCTTGACGTAGTCAAAGCTGCAGGTCATAGCTGCCCAACCGTAGCAGGGGCGTATCTGCTTGTACAAAAAGCGATGGATGAACTCTATATCGGTGACAAGATCCCCGTTCGCGGTAATATCGAAATCTCATTTAAAGATGATATAACAGAAGGTATAACCGGAGTGATGGCAAATATCTTTTCACACTTAACAGGTGCAACCTCTCAAAGCGGATTTAAGGGTTTAACAAAACGTTATGATCGCACGGGGCTTATACACTACAATCAAAAGTTCAACGGTGATTTTATGTTCAAACGAACCGACAGTGGCAGAGATATTCGTCTCAATTACGACCCTTCACTCATTCCAACCGACACAAAAGTGATCCAACTGATGATCGATATAGAAAAAAACAGTGCCACCCAAGAGGAGCAACAGGAGTTTCAAAAGCTATGGCAAGAGCGGGTACAAAAGATTTTTGAAAATGCCGATAAAGTCATTTCAGTAGAAAAGTAACTACCGTCTTGCCAAAGACAGATAGTTGATAATCCCCTCAGCTATCCCTCGAGCAAGCGCTTCTTGGTAGCGTCTGTGCTTACTAAGCACAAGCCGCTGTGCCTCTTTGGCATTAGATATATACCCTAGCTCTACAAGTACAGAAGGCATCTGCGCCCCTACAAGCACCCAAAAGGGAGCTTCACGAACACCGCCGTCTCTTACATCCTTGTAGACTCTATTGACATTAAAAAGCATATTCTTTTGCACATCGATAGCTAGCTTATTAGATTCTATTATCTTTTCACGATTCATCAATGACAAAAATGTATTCTTTGATGACCACTGCGCCATCTTGTCCATCACCTCTTTATTCTCCTTAGCTGCAACCCTTTTAGCCCTTTCGCTCCGCGCAGGAGAGAGAAAATAGGTCTCAACACCGTGCAATGACTTACTATCGGCTGCATTGGCATGGATAGAGACAAACACATCGGCATCTTTTTCATTGGCAAACCGTGTTCTTGCATCAAGGGTTATATAAGTATCATCATCTCGAGTCAAAAGCACCTCGATACCGCTTTGTTCTAGCAACTGCTTAACTCTTTTTGTAAAGTTTTCGACAACTATTTTTTCTCTAAAATTTCTATACCCAACCGCCCCGGGGTCTTTACCTCCGTGACCGGGATCAAGTACTACCCGCAGCTTTCGACGCTTTTGGTTGCTCAATGTAGGCGCATCTCCGGCACTTAAAAAATGCAGCACAAAAGAGTTATTTTCCAACGTAGGATTAAGATCAACCTCCCGATCAACCGAAACCACTACTCGTGTAGTTTTTTTATAATATTGTGACACCTTAACTCTGTTGCCACCGATTTCTAACGTTTGCGATACTTGCGGAAAGATCGCTTTAAAATCATACACATAGCGTATCTTATCTTGGCGCAATACCATATTTTTGTAGGGAGTTTGTTTATCAAACTCAATAATAAAATTCCCACCTTCACTACTGATATCAAGTATTTTATGCGTCTTTTTTTGCGCTTGAAACTCTTTTTTATTCTCAGCTTTTGGCAAGGTCAATAAAAAGCTATTGTTTTTTTGAGAATTTTTAATATAGAGTTC
>JBNJHJ010000107.1:0-6335 GCA_051748365.1 Campylobacterota bacterium | reverse complement strand
TCCATATAATTGCAAAAATTGCAAACAAGGATACCAATGTTTTCACTCAACAAACTAGATAGATTTCGAATTATCGCTTTTTTTGAAGGGATATCTTACTTGCTACTGCTATTTATCGCGATGCCGATTAAGTATATGATGGGCGAACCGCTTGTTGTCAAATATATCGGAATGATTCACGGAATACTGTTTTTAGCCTTTATCTATGCACAAATTGATGCAACGCTAGAAAAAAGATGGAGTGTTACGTTTAATGCTTTAGCGTTTATCTCTTCTTTAATTCCCTTTGGAACCTTCGTACTTGAAAGAAAGCTTGATAAGATAGCAATAGAAAAATAATCTTCACCCCAAAAGGGGTGAAAGTTTACCGATTAATCAAAATCAGGTCTTGGAGTATCTAGAGTTGATACCGGAAGTTGTGGATATGTAGTATCGGGTTTTTCACCTGTAAGAGATTTCAAGAAAGTTACGATTTTACCCGCTTCTTCATCAGAAATTGCAATACCAAGTTGTGTACTACCCATCTCTTTAACCGCTTTTGCTAAATCCCAAACTTGACCGTTGTGGAAATATGGAGCCGTTTCTTCAACATTTCTTAAAGTTGGAGTTTTTACCATACCGTTTTCATCACCGGTAAAGTCACCAAGCTTATTTTCTGCAAAAGAGTATTTTTGTACTGTCTGGTACGGCTGCATTGTACCGCCAAGTCCGATATCCGTATGACATGCCGTACATCCTTTATCCATAAATACTTGTAACCCCTCTTTTTCATCATCATTTAACGCATCAGGTTGTCCGTTTAAGAAATCATCATACGGTGACGGAGTGATCAAGGTTCTTTCAAATACACCGATAGTTGCAGCAATAAGTTCAAAAGTAATCTCTACATCTTCACCGTATGTATCTTTAAACTCTTCTACATATCCTGGAATTGAAGTGATTCTTTCTACAACTAAACTAGCAGGGGCTGCCATCTCCGGACCTGCTTCGATAGGTCCCATAGCTTGATCTTCTAAGTGAGGACTTCTACCATCCCAAAATTGAACGGCATTTAAGACAGAGTTATATACTGTAGGTGAGTTTAAGTGGTGTGGGTTTGGTGTCCATTTGTGACCAACAGCAGCAGCAACACCGTCAGCTCCACCTAAACCTAAGTTGTGGCATGTATTACAACTAATAATACCGCTTTTTGATAGTCTTGGATCAAAATACAGTTTTTTACCAAGTTCTACTTTTCGGTCGGTAATTGGGTTATTTGGATCATCAACAAGTTTCATCAACTCTGTTTTACTCTCCGGAATCGGCTTTAATCCCGCATCTAGTGCAGCTTTATCTAATCCGGCATATCCACCGGCAAAAGCTGAAACAGCACCGATAAGTAAACCGCTTGCAACAATACTTACTTTTTTCATATTTACATCCTCTTAAAAGTTTTTGTTTAAGCTATGCGTTATCTCAAATAACTCAAACATATGTTTATTATAGGAAGAATTTATTTAAAAAAAGTTTAAAATGGAAAAAAATTATTAATAACAATTAATTACTACTCTATCTTTCCCATTTTCTTTAGCTTCATAAAGTGCATTATCTGCTCGTTGGAAGAGTTCTGTCTGATTCTCTTTTTCATGATGTTGCGCAACTCCCGCACTCATCGTTATATGAATACCGTGTTTAAAATCCTCATTGCTAATTCTATCTAGTATTTTTTGTGCAATTTGCTCAGCACCGTTACAATCTGTTGCCGTTGCTACAAGCATAAACTCTTCGCCGCCCCACCTTCCAAGCGTATCGATTTTGCGGGTATTTTCTTTTAAAATCTGTGCGACTTTGACTATCACTGCATCCCCTACTTGATGTCCATACTTATCATTGATATGTTTAAAGTCATCAATGTCAAATATAACAATAGAAAGTGGCTGTTTAAAACGCTCAATCCTTTGTAATTCTAGATCCAAACTTTTATCAAGATGCATTCTATTATAAAGATGAGTTAACGTATCGTGCGAGGAGAGGTATTGTAACTTGTTATTATAGCGCTTGAGCATATATTGACGATACAGCAAAAAGCTAAATACAATTGCTACGGCAGCTAAGATTTTATACAAAGCTGTTTTATCCATCCGTGTTTCATACTCTACAGATATCCAACGGTCTAAAATCTCTTTTTTCTTCTTCTTATCGATTGAGTGCAAAATCTTATCAAAAATCGAGACTAGATGCGGTTCATCGTTACGAGTTGCGATACTGAGTTGCCATGTTTGATCAAATTTCCCCGCAATCTTGAGTTCACCTATATAGTTTTTTTGAAATTGATACCCTATCGTTGCTAAAGTATCAACAAATCCATACACTTGAGACTGCACGGTTTTGTCCAGCCCCTCTTTTATATTTTTCACTGCCACTACCTCTATTTGAGGATAATCGTTTTTTAATATTTCATAATATGCATAATCTTTAACAATGGCTACCTTTTTGTTGTTCAGCAACTCTATATCACTTATAAAAAACTCATCGGTCTTGGTGGCTATCACAAGAGGAATCTCGATATAGGGATGCGTAAAATCCATATTTTTTTTAAGACGTTTTGTCTGCATGGCAAGAGAAACCAGATCGCACTCTCGATTGATTACTTTTTGCAGCGATTGGCTCCAACTATTTGTCTGTACCAACTCTAAAGATATAGGGAGTTTTTGTTTAATAAGATCAAAATACTCTGCACTCATCCCTTCGTGCTTATCCCCATTTAGCCCTTCAATAGGCATCCAGCTAGGATCGATACAATAGCGTAGCTGCTTTTTTTCTTTGAGATATGCAAGTTCCTCTTTTGTCAAACGTACCCCATTTTTCTCTGCTACAACACTAGAGTATCCCAACCACTTTTCTTTGATGGAGTCTGTTTGTTCATAACCAATACTTTGCATCGCCTCATCTAAGATAGTATAGAGTATTTTCAAATCTTTGCGCACCCCTATTCTTTCAAAGTTTTGCTCCATATCTATAAGGTGCAGATACCCCGAAGACAGCTCTACATCATCAATAAAATGATCTTTTAGCAACTGTCGCATCGTATAGGTAAAACCTATTGTTGCATCGGCTTTTGACGATGCAACGGCATTAAGACAGGAGAGGTTGTCTTTTGTAATAAGTATCGTGATATCGGGATAATACTTTTCAAAATAGGGAATAAAATAGTAACCGCTTGGAACTGCTAAGACTTTTCCCTTTAGCGCTTCTAGTGAGTTGATGCGATCATCTTTTCTGCTAAAAAGTGACGGGTAGAGTTTGAGGTAGGGCTGTGTAAAATTAAGATAGTGCTCTCTTTGAGAATTTTTAACGACATTGAGTAAAACATGGAGCTCTTTATCTTGTATCATTTGCAAATACTCATGCCACGAATGCCCGCTTACAAACGCAACTTCAAGCCCTACTTTTGCCGCAAGCAGTTTAATATAATCAATGGAATAGCCCTTAGGCTCTCCCCTATCGTTAAAATTTACAGGGATATAATCTGCTTCATTTTGTACTTTTATAACAGGATTGCTTTTGATATACGCTTTTTGCTCTTGCGTTAACTTAAGAGCATGTAACTGTAAAGTTGTAAAGATACAAAAAAACAATAGATAACGAAACATTGCACCCTCCTACACTCTATACTATAGCACAAAGTTGTAAGAAAGATGTAAGAAAATCTTATCTATATCTCAATTTTAGCGAATCTGCCCCTGCCCGTAAATTTTAAATTTATATGTCGTTAAATCCTCAATCCCCATAGGACCTCTTGCATGGAGTTTATTGGTACTAATACCCACTTCAGCTCCCAATCCAAACACTGCACCGTCGGTGAATCTCGTACTTGCATTAAGATACACGCACGCTGCATCTACGGCATTTAAAAACTTCTCGGCACTTTCATAATCTTGCGTTACGATCGCTTCGGAATGGCTTGAGCCGTATGTTGCGATATGTGCAATCGCCTCATCGATATCATCGACTACTTTGATTGATAAAATATTATCCAGATACTCCGTATCATAATCAATATTTGTAGCATCTTCTACTGCAATAATCTCTTGCGTGTGTTTGCACCCCTTAAGCAGTGTTTTTTCTCTATCGTATGCGTCTTTTAGCTGCGGCAGTATCTGCTTTGCGACATCTTGATGCACCAATAGCGTCTCCATCGCGTTGCATACACCCGTTCTTTGGCATTTTGCATTGACTGCAATGGCTAAAGCTTTTTCTAAATCCGCATCTTTATCGATATAGGTATGGCATAACCCCTTATCATGTTTTACAACAGGAACCGTAGCATTTTCATTGACAAAACGGATCAAGTTTTCCCCGCCTCTTGGGATGATAAGATCAACATATCGATCTTGCTTGATAAACTCCGCTACAGCCTCTCTTGATCCACTTGGCAATAATGAGATAGCGCTTTTTGGCAAACCGTTTTGCACCAATATCTCTTGCAATATAGTTGCAATCACCTCATTGGAATGCTTGGCCTCTTTGCCGCCTTTTAACACCGCAACATTACCGCTTTTAAAACACAGCGCCGCTGCATCACTTGTTACATTTGGTCGTGATTCATAGATAATACCGATAACCCCGATCGGTACGCTCACTTTTTGCAGTTTCAATCCATTTTCCAGTGTCCAACCGTCTCTCATTCTACCTACGGGATCTTTTAGTGCCGCAATCTCTTCTAACGAAACTGCCATCGCCTCGACTCGACCTTTATCCAAAAGCAATCTATCAACGAGTGCGGCAGAAAGGTTGTTTTGTTTTGCACTTTCCATGTCAAGTTTGTTTTGTGTCACTATAGAATCTACATTATTTCGTAGCGCTTGTGCCATCTGGTTTAAAACATCTTTTTTTACTCCGTCACTAAGAGTAGTTAAAACCTTAGTTGCAGCTTTTGCATCTTGTAAAAACTCTTGCATCGGCTTTCCTTTTTTAAATAAATTATATCCAATGATGCGTAAGAGGCGCTTTACATTTGATATAATTACATCAAAAAAAGAGGCAAACCTGTGGACTATAATGAGAAATTACAAAACAATTTAGCTAAAACGTTATATAGATATTTACCGCAAAAACTCAAAGAAAAGTTTATGCAGTTTGCGCTTAACAATAAACTCAGTTTCCAAAATACAAACAAAGCAGTAACGATGATTAAAGATCTCTATCAATGGGATGAAGCGTTTGAACTCAACCCCTCCACAACGATGCAAAAACTGCAAACAATCTATACGCAAAAACAAAATAGCCACAAAACCTATACAAAAGCCTTTGCAGTCAAACCCCAAACTATAAAAACAAAGCGCATTGCAAAAGAGAGTTTAGGGTTTGGGATGTGTCCTGTTGCTTCACCTAAGACACGCTGCTGCAATCTGCTGACTTTAGATGTAGTCGAAAGTTGTGGGTTTGATTGTAGCTACTGCTCCATTCAATCATTTTACAATGAAAATAAAGTCACTTTTAATACCAATTTAAAAAATAATCTAAAGCAACTCCAACACCAACTAGATCCCAATCAAATCTATCATATCGGAACGGGACAATCTTCGGATTCTTTGATGTGGGGTGATAAAGAAAAAAACCTCACCCATCTCAACGATTTTGCAAAAGCCAATCCCAACATCATACTAGAGCTTAAAACAAAATCCGATAATATCGCCTTTTTTCTAGAAAACGAAATAGCAAAAAATATCATTATAACATGGTCGCTCAATCCACAAACTATCATAGACAATGAAGAGCATAAAACCGCTTCATTAAAAAAAAGAGTAGCCGCTGCACAAAAGTTACACGATAGAGATATTCTTGTAGGGTTTCATTTTCATCCGATGATTGAATATAATAATTGGCAAAGAGATTATACCGCTATTGCACAACAATTATTAAAAGATTTTGATCCCCAAAAAGTTGCTATGGTTTCTCTTGGAACGCTGACGTTTATTAAACCCGTAATCAAAAAGATACGCCAAAGAGATTTCAACACAAAGATCTTACAGATGCCGTTTGAGGATGCAAACGCAAAATTATCTTACCCCAAAGAGATTAAGTTAGAAATGTTTCAAACGCTTTATAATGCGCTACAGCCGTGGCATGAGAAGGTGTTTTTCTATCTATGTATGGAAGATCATAGTTTATGGAAAGAGGTATTTAATAAAGAGTATAGCACCAATGAAAGTTTTGAGCTTGATATGAAGCTACACTACCGATCAAAGATAGCACAGCTTCACTAAAAAAGTTATCGTTTAACCTAGATTTGGACCTGCACTAGAAAAATCAAAAGAGCTATCGTCACTTTGATATTTTTTAAAGTTTTCTAT
>JBNJHJ010000106.1:0-6449 GCA_051748365.1 Campylobacterota bacterium | reverse complement strand
CTCTTTATTTAAGTCATAACGAGATTTTGCAGATTTAAAATACCCATTATGCGAGTATGTTAAATTTTTTTCTTCTAAAAATTCTTTTTCATTTTGAACAATACTTTGTATAGCATCACAAACTTTTGGATATGCAATTACAAACTCTTCATGTAGCTTATATATTCCATATGAGATCAGTTCATCAGAGTATTGTATAAAATCGGTTTCTATGTTTTCATTACGTTTATTAACTACAAATTTATATATTTTATATGCTTGAAGCAGTTGCTGATAAATCGGTGAATCTTTCGAACCGTTAAACAGATTATGTAATCTATTTGTATCGTCACTACTTGCTTCAAAAATAGCTTCTAAGAGTTTTGATTTTGAATTTTTTGCAAACTCGGGCTGTTCTTGGAAAGTTGCATACCAGTATTTAAAAACCGTATCACTATGTACAGACTCTTGCAACTGTTTACTCAAGCTATTTTCAAACGTATCCCCTCTTTTTGCAAGAAAGCCTATACCGTTTGATTCAAAAATAGCTTTTGCATATTCAATAAAGTTTTTATTACTGATCTTATCTCTATAATTAATGGGGGATTGAGTATTTGTAGCATCTGTTATCTTATCAACAATCTCAGGGTCGTTTGTCTCATAAAGTCTAATAAGTACATAAACTCCGTCTAATTGTGCACGCTCTTTTTGATAAATATCATAAATTACACTTGTTGTTTGTAGCCCGTTTACGATAACGGGATTTTTTGTTTCAATAGGATAATATCCAGCTTGAATATCATTTGGTATTTTTAACTGTTGTGCGATTATGGTAATTCCATTATTTAAAAACGGAAAGTACTCAGAGTAGTCACTCTCTAAGGTTTCTTTAATTCTTTTATTTGTTTTATTGTATCTTAGAAAGCCTCTAATATTATCACTAAAAACAGTATCTATCCTATGGTTGATTCTCTTTTCTTCATCCAATAATTCACACAATTTCAAAGCTTCTAACCTAAAATTTATTGCTTTAACATTTTGTATTTGGAATGAAATCAGTGCCTGTGGATCTCTTTTTAAAGAGATATTTGACTTTTCTGCCATAAAACTAAACGTAACATCTTTTCGTTTTTTATGTTCAGATACGAGCGTATCGATCCTATCATAGAGATCATTTAAGTCATAAATTGAAAGTTCACTATTGTCATCAAGATGTCTTTGGATTATGGCTTGATCATTTTTTTCTTTTTCTCCCGAGAATATAAAATATAACTTTACATCGACTATTTTACCTGATGATACAATGCTTTTGTACTTTTCTAAATATGATCGAACTTTTGAATTGAGAGGAATATTTATGCTATTATCGTAAACAAAAATATTTCTATAGTCATTAATAAATTTTGAGAGTACGTTATCACCTAAACCTTTTGAATTTTTAATTTGAAAAAGATGCATCGTACATTCGTTGTCATCTTCATCAATATAGATTCCATCCATGCCGCCGTCATGTTTACCGCTTCCGTTAACGATTGTACTGATATTTTGAAAAACTTCATCAAAACTTTGATCAAGAAGAGTTGTGATAGCTAATATCTCAAAAGCAAAATCCTTACTGAGTGAGAATTTTTTTCTATTCGTTCAATATAGCCGTTAATGAATAACTCTTTGTTCATAAAAACATCCTCAGGTTTGATTTTATAATTGATTTAGATTTTTGGTTTTATTCTACCATAGAATAGATTTACTCCACCTAATAAAGTATTGTATCACGTACAGTAAAGTTTACTTGTAATCCATCTTTTTATCGCATTTTTATTTTTTCAACATCTAAACTACTTTTTCTTCACCCCTATCTTTTGGGGCTGTAGTGTTATCTCACTCGCTATCATTTGTTTAGGCTGCTGTAAAAGTGCTGCGATAAACTGCGCAACATAGTGGGCTTCAAGCCGGCATGCACTATCATCACTACACTCAAAGTGCAATGCATCAAAAAAGTTTGTTTTTGTCATCCCTAGATGTAGGGTTGTGCATTTGACGTTTTGCTTTCGTACCTCTTCAAAAAGAGCGTTTGAAAATGCAGTGAGTCCCGATTTTGTGGCTGAATAGACACTTGAAAGGCGAGAGGATCTTGTTGCTTCGATACTTGAGAGGTTGATAATATGCCCGCTATTATCTCTAAGCGTTCTTAATAGCTTATTTGTAAGGAGTATAGGTGCTTTGAGGTTGACGTCTATGAGATTATTGATCTGCGTAAAGCTCATCGTCTCTAGCGGTTGAAAATAGCCAATTCCAGCTGCATTTACAAGCAAGTTGCACTCAAGTTTGGGCAAGGATTCTATCTGCTTGGTATCTGTTAAATCAATAGCGATATGTTCAAAGTTTTTCTCAAACTCCACCGCCTGCCTTGAAAGCCCGATGACGTAGTAGCCCTCCTGTAGCAGCTGCCGTGCGATCTCTTTGCCGATACCGCTGCTTACTCCTGTTACGATTGCTGTTTGCATCTTTGGATCTCCTTACACTATTGCTGCTTGTGCATCTCATAGTGATACACCCTTTGCATCCACTCATTAAGCTGCTTTTTACTTGGGATTTTTGCATCATGAAGATGGTCGCTGACAACTTTAAACACGTTGATATTTTCTTTTGAAAGATACTTCATCACCTCTTTGACTAAAAAATAACTCTCCATATCACACAAAAATCCGTCAAAATCATTATTTTGCATTGAATCAAAGCTGTGACAAGTCACGCCGCTGTTTATGATGAGACGGTTCTTTTCAAAACACAGACTTCCCACCTCAAACACCGATCCCACAGCTATAGCTTGATCACGACAACCTGCTATTCCGATATTGACAACGCTTGCTTTATGCGAAGGGGGATATAACAAAAAGGTTTCTCTGAGTTTTTCGACACAGTTTTTTCCCATTGAGGTAATGGTCAAAACCGTATCGTGGTTTGTATAGATAGCACTATTTTGCGTTTGCAAGAGTTTCAGGTTTTGAATATATACTCTTGCTTCTGCTTTATGTGCTACAAAGTAGTATTTTTTTACATCGAACAAGCACTTTGCCCCGGAGGTGTATTTGGTTGCAATGCAGCATTATCTACGCCGCCGTCGGCATTGATCTTTTCGATCTGTTCCCACAGCTCATTAGCCGCTTGGTAGTATCTTTTTGCCGTGATACTTTCAGGTTTGATATACACTATAGGCGTACCGTCATCCCCGCAATGTCTCACCGCAGGTTCTAGCGGAATTTGAGCCAATACTTTCGTATCATACTCTTTAGCAACTGCTTGGCTTGTTCCCGTGCCAAAAATATCACTTTCACTCTCACACTCAGGACAGATAAAGCCACTCATATTCTCAATGATACCGGCTTGGGGAATGTGAAACTTGTTAAACATATCTAAACTTCTTCGTGCATCATCAAGCGCTACTTTTTGCGGCGTAGTGACGCTTACTCCCGCCGTTACGGGCACATTTTGGGCTAGCGTCAACTGCGCATCACCGGTTCCCGGGGGCATATCGATAACCATCACATCCAGATCACCCCAAACCACATCTTGTAGCAGTTGCACGATCACTTTCATCACCATCGCCCCGCGCCAGATAAGGCTATCGCCCTCTTTCATCAAAGAACCCATACTCATCACTTTAACGCCGTATGCTTCAAGCGGCAACAGTTTTTGCCCCTCAATTTGTGGCTCAACCCCGTCAAGCCCCATCATTCGAGGCACATTTGGACCGTAGATATCAGCATCAAGCAACCCTACTTTTTTGCCCTGCTGCGCTAATGCTACGGCTAAGTTCACTGAAGTGGTTGATTTTCCCACTCCCCCTTTACCGCTGCTTACCATCACAAAGTTTTTGATTGTGGGTGCTAAGTTTTTGCCTTTTGAACTGCTTTGCTTTGGCATAGTAGGCGTTGCGATATCGATTTTATAACTACTAATGCCCGCAAGTTGCAACTGCTTGTGGATATCTTCATTCAACTCTTGCTTTACCTCAGGAGCACTTGAAGTGATCTCTACACTTATATACGCCGTTTGTTCTTGCAATGTAATATCTTTTACAAACCCAAAGGTTACGATATCTTTTTTAAATCCCGGGTAGATAACTTTTGATAAAGCCTCTTTAATTGTTTGTTCATTCATCATCATTTCCTTTTAAAGTGATATATTAAATTTATTGGTAATGTACTGGTGCACCAAAGAAGACAGGATAGTCTCACAAGGGATATTGAGTTCTGCGCTACGTCTTTTGAGCATCAATAGATCATATTCGGCAATTTTAATGTTGACATCTTCGGTCTTTTGCAAATAGTTCTTTGCCGCAACTTTTGCATCAAGTAGTTGTTCTTCAAAATCATCGACTTTTTCAAAATGTTCGCTATTTTCTACTGCTTGTAAAAGCTCTAACTCCTCATTGTCCAATTTCATTTTCTATCCTTGTTATAGAGTTTATCCATTTTTCGACTAGGAATAACCGTTTTTAAAAATATCTCCTCTTTTGTTTTTACAAAAGGTACCATATATACATATCAAAACATCTTAATGATATATATCTTTTGATGGGGATATACATCACTTTTGGGATGCTTAATTATATCTAATAAAGCATCCTCCTCAATAGCAGCAATTACATCTTCAAAACAGATGTTGCGTTCTCTTTTAAGTTGTACATTTTTTTCATGATTAAAATTATAGATCATTCAATCTATTTTTCCATCTCGTCGCCGTATTCCTCGACGATATTTTGCGTAATCTTATAACTACAAAATTTCGGCCCGCACATGGAACAAAACTCTGCATCTTTAAAAACATCTTGCGGCAGCGTCTCATCATGGTACTCTTTCGCTCGTTCAGGGTCAAGACAAAGTTCAAACTGCTTGTTCCAATCAAATGCGTACCGTGCATCACTCATCGCATCATCAGGTGCCATCGCATCTTTGCGTCCGCGGGCGATATCAGCTGCGTGCGCAGCGATTTTGTACGCTACAATCCCTTCGCGTACATCTTCGGCGTTTGGTAAGCCTAAATGCTCCTTTTTAGTCACATAACACAGCATTGACGCTCCATGCCAACCGCCCACGGCTGCACCTATGGCACTGCTGATATGGTCATACCCCGCAGCGATATCGGTTACTAGCGGCCCTAAGATATAAAAAGGCGCGTCATGGCAATACTCGCGCTCTAGCTTCATATTTCGCTCTACTTGATTTAGCGGTACATGCCCGGGACCTTCGATCATCACCTGCACATCCTTTTCCCACGCTCGAAGCGTCAACTCGCCAAGAACCTTCAACTCCCCAAGTTGACAATCATCACTTGCATCATACAAGCACCCCGGACGCAGACTATCACCAAGGCTGAGTGCTACATCGTATTTTTGACAGATTGCTAAAATATCGTCATATGCTTCATAAAAGGGGTTTTCTTTGTGGTGGTGCATCATCCAACTTGCCATCAAAGACCCGCCGCGACTTACAATTCCCATCTTTCTTTTAGCAATCTTTGGCATAAAACGAAGCAAAAAGCCCGCATGGATAGTAAAATAACTCACCCCCTGCTTTGCCTGTTTTTCAAGCGTTTTGAGCATCTGCTCGATGGTTAGATTTTCTATTTGGTCGCCGCAATCATGCAAAATCTGATACATCGGCACGGTTCCTACGGGGATTGTAGAGTTAGCTATCACTGCTGCGCGAATAGCATCTAGATCACCGCCCGTGCTAAGATCCATCACCGTATCGGCACCGTATTTAACTGACGTCAAAGCTTTTTCGACCTCGCCTTCTATATCACTAGCAAGTGCTGATGAACCGATATTTGAATTAACCTTACACTTTGTCGCAATCCCGATTCCCATCGGTTTCATATGCGTATGGTTGATATTTGCAGGGATGATCAACCGTCCGCGCGCTACTTCACTGCGAACAAGCTCTACATCCAGATCTTCTACCTTTGCTACATACTCCATTTCAGGAGTCACTACGTTTTGCCTTGCATAATACATCTGCGTTCTTACGCTGTCATTTTGTCTTTGACTTACCCATTCTTGTCTCATTTAAAAAACCTTAATTAAAATAATTGTTTGGTTTGTAACCATAACCTATTTTTAGATGATTTTACTTAAAAAAGATAAAAACAAGCTTTGAAAGTGTATAATTTTGTAACACTTTTTAAGCATGATAATATGAGCTTATAGTATATAATTACAAAACAAAATCGATAAAGGGTTCGTTTGCAAGATATTACAGTCGTACTTCTAAGCGCAGGAAGTGCTACACGGTTTCAAAACAGAGTCAAAAAGCAGTGGTTACGAATCGGGGATATGCCGCTTTGGAAAAAGGTTGAGCGTGACTTTAGAGCCTTTGGCTTTGCTAATATATTGATAGTAGGCGCGCAAAGAGATTGCTCCTACATGCAAAAGCTCACCGACGCCACGGTGATAGCAGGCGGTCAGT
>JBNJHJ010000105.1:0-6490 GCA_051748365.1 Campylobacterota bacterium | reverse complement strand
CTTTGAAGCTAAATTCTATTTTACTTTGCTCTTTTGTTTTCATCTTTTCTATTTTGTTGAGGTTGATGATATAGGAGCGGTGGATTTTAAAAAAGTTGTTATCAAGCAGCTTTTCCATCTGTGAAATCTTTTTGTTGTAGTATGAAAACCCGTGGCTTGAGCGGATGATAACCTCAGTCAAGTCTGCTTCGATATAAAAGATATCATCTTCATCCACGAGGTAGTACTCATTGCCGTTTTTTGTCATGAACTTTTTAGGAACGCTTTTTTTATAACTTTTGGCTCTTTTGATATTGAGTTCTAAATCCTCTTTGGAATAGGGTTTTAGCAAGTAGCCGATGGCTCCGAGTTCATATGCTTTGAGTGCGTACTCTTCATATGCTGTTTGAAACACGACAAAACACTCAGGTTGGGTATATTTGATCTCTTTTGCCAAGGTAGTCCCGTCGATTTTGGGCATATTGATATCTAATATTGCCATATCAAAATCATCCTCTTTCAGCGCTTCAAGCGCTTTGGTGGAATCATTAAAGCTCACACTTTCAAATCCCAAATCTTTTACCATGCGCTCAAGACGCCCAAGTGCTAAATCTTCATCATCTACTAATAATATTTTCATCACATTCTCCTAAAGTTATTTGATATTTGCAACTGTTTGTATCGAGCAACTCCACCCGACCTCCGCAAAGCAGGCGCAATCTCTCATCAAGATTGCTCAATCCGATAGCAAATTTTGTTTGCGTGACGGCTTTGCCGTTATTTTGCACAGTAATGTACGTGCTGTCTTTTTTTTGTATTTTTATATCAATCACAAACTCATGATATTCATTGCTAAAGCTGTGTTTTAGCGCATTTTCTACAAGCAGTTGGATAGAAAACTTCGGCAGCAGTTGCGCCTGTAGTTTTACATCACTATCTATGTTGAGTTGAATTTTATCGTTAAAGCGGATATTTTCTAGATGGATATAGCGCTTGACATTGTCTAACTCTTTTTGGATCGTAAAAAGTGCGCTTTCTTTCATCCCCACACGCAAAAACTGCGATAACTCCATCACGGCAAGTTCTGCTTTGTCTTTGTCGGTATGGATCAGTTCAGCAAGCGAGTTGAGGGCATTGAACAAAAAGTGTGGATTGAGTTGGGTCTCAAGTGATTTGAGTCTTGCGATATACAGCTGTCTTTGGTGAAACTCCTTTTGGTTTGACATCTTAACAAACTGATAGAGCAAAGAACCGATCGCGTAGGTAAGCAAGCCCAAAACAACGGCAAAAACAGGGATATTCTCTTCAAACTTACTAATGAGTTCAAGCTGCAAGATTTTGCTTAAAAAATAGCTACAAAGGGTGCCGAAAAATCCTGAAAGAAACGAAAAAAACGCAGCAAGAATCACCCAATATCGATAGGAAAGTTTGGGCAGTACGCGGGTATTGAGATAGGAGATAAACAGCATCGATAAAAGGACAATACATCCCCCAAGAAGCGCTCCAAAAACCGCACCGTCAAAAAGCCGTAACCGGAGTAAAAAATATTGCAAAGAGGTGATCAGCATCGAAAACCCGATACCGATAAAAAAGATGATCAGCCAATCTTTTTTTGATATTTTGAGTTCTAACTCTTGCACGTCAAGCGCTCCAAATTTCTCACTCCCATCATCACGCCCGGCCACCCTTGCGCGGCAAATGTAGTATCTCCAACCATGTATAACCCCTTTATCGGCGTATCATTACTAGGTAGTTTGTAGATGAGATTTTGCTTTTTCATCGGTATACCTCCAAGAGTTGATCGGTTGATGTAGCGCTTATAGGTAAAGGGTTTTGCACTAAAGTACCTTTTGATATCTGCTGTAGCGATACCGAGTCTTTTTTCAAGCGTCTGTAAAATCTCTTTTTCCAGATCCTCTTTTTTTGTTTCATAATCATCGTCCCAGTGATGCTTATCTACATGGATAGAAATTGTAACACTATTTTGCATCTTTTTATCTTGATTATCCCCAAAAGAGACAAAGATAGAGTTTGAGATCGTGTGACAAAAGGGTTTTGCCTCAATAATCTGGTAGTGGTGATCAAAATCATGGGGTGAGCGCAACTGCAGATAGAGCATAAAAGCTGATTTGTTGCTATCAAAGCCTTTGTATCTGCCTAAATACTTTTTTACATCGCTATTTTCAAAAAGTTTTGAGGAGTCAAAAATAGTCGAGTTTAAAACGATATTTTTAGCATTAAATGATCGCTCTTTGCTGTGAAGCGTGTAGTGATTGGCATGCTTTTGTATCTTTGTGATTTCACAATTTTTTTCTACCTCTAGCTGCTGTGCTATTGCTTCAAAAATAGTCCCCATTCCTCCATAAACGTAGTGATTGTCTTGAAACTGATACCCTAGTGCCAAAGCAGTAGTCAAAAAATTCACTTCCTCGCTTTTAGCTTGTGCGACGATGAGAAGTTGGTTGTCAATATAATCAAGATACTGGTGTGAAATACTGCCAAAAAAGCTTTTGATAAAATCTTTGCCGCTGACAAATAGATAGCGTTTAAACTCCCAAAAAAGTGTGCGAAAGCTTGTCAACGAGCGCATCTTTTGCAAAAAATCAGCATTGCTGTAGTAGTAGTTATCAATAGCGTAAAACTTTTCATTAAGCGATCTTATAAGGGTGTAAAACGCTTTGTTTTTAGGGTGGGGGTGGACTCTATCTATCTCTTGCAAAAACGCATCAAAGTCTTTGAGCCTTTTAAAGCTTTGCCCCTGCTGCACTACCGTCAATGCACTTTGTAAGGGTTTGGTTTCAAAATCGACCCTGTGTGATTTGAAAAACTCATATACTAAAGCACCTTTTTTGTATCCTGCAAACGTCGTCGCACCGGTGTTGTAACGGTTTTTAAAACGTGTGAAACTGCTGCTACAGCCTCCAAGATTACTATCTTTTTCAAAAAGCGTCGTATCGTAGTTTTTGCTCAGCATTAGCGATGCGCAACTTCCTCCGATACCGCTTCCTACTACGGCATAATCTTTCAAACCACTCCTTTGTGCTTTTTATTAAAATTTTAGCACTCTTTAGTCGAAATTTGTAGCGCTTTTGTGTTAGTTGGTTACCTTTTGCCCCATATTTTAGACAATGTTCGTATGATGATGTTGAGAATAGTATTTACAAATAAAACCCTTAATAAAGTACGCATTTTAACTGATAGGGATAAAAATTTGGGGATGTTTTTTTATCTTTAAAAAGAAATCTTTGACATTGGTTGAAAAGATCTTGAGCAACTTTTTATCGGTTAGATCTTTTGAAAAGGGCAGCACTTGCAAGCAAGGGTCTTGCCCACGAAGCGCGATGATGGGGTTTTTGGTCTCTTGAACTACCTCAAGCTCTCTTCGGTGTACATTGGCAAGCGCTTCAAAATGCTCTACGGTGAGATTTTCACTTTTAAAATCCCCATCAGGAGAGTAATCGTAGAGGTTGATACCGAGCTTGAGCTTATCGGCAATATCAAAGATCGTAGTAGAGATTGTTTCCATATCGTACTCACTACTCATAATAGCAGCAGCTTTTTCAATGGAGCTGAGTTCAAACTCACCTGAGCGAAAGATCGGCTTGTTACACTCATGAAAAAATTTCAAGTCTTTGGCAAAACTAAACTCATCGATAACGATAAGCCCGATATTGAAGTGGTTGAGATCAGCTTCAATGAGAGTGTAAAACTTAGTATGGCGGTAATCAAAAAGTATCTCGATAGAATCAGATGCTAGCGTTTTGACTTGCGTTAAAAAGTGAAGTTTTGAAGGATTGACTACGCGGATGATGAGGTTTGTTTCAAAGCTATTTTTTAAAAAAAGCGCTTGGTTTAACAGATTATCAAGCAGCTTTGTCGGCAGTGACGTATCTAAAACAAGGTAGATATCTTTGCCATACGGTGCGGGAAACTGCCCGCCTTTTTGTTTGATAGCGTAAAAGACGTTTTCAAGAACCTTTGGCTTGCCGATAAGCAAAAGCGTATCGTTTGGTTTAATAATCATATTGTTTTTAGCAAGCAGGAGTTTTGAGTTTCGATACACGCCTGCGATGCTAAACTTTCTTTGAGCAATGGAGCCGATATAGCGGTAAGAGTAGCTACTGCCAAGAGGCACAAGCACCTCCATTACCTCTCCCTGTCCAAGCCCTACGTTTTTGGCATAGACGGGTACATCGGGGATCTGGTCAAAAAGGTGGTTGGCAAGCAGTTCGTTAGCATCAAGTTTCATAAGATTTGAATCATCGATATCAAATCCCCACTTATCATAAAGCACGATATGCAGTTTTGTACTTATCTTGCGGATATTATCATACGCTGCTTTTGTATCGGTTTTATTTGCCATGATGACAAAAACATCCAAAAATCCCTTGCTTAAGATAGAGGAGAGTTTAACGTAGCTAGTGGGGTCAAATTTGACAAAATCGATATCTTTATTATCGGTTTTAACGCTATCGTTGTAATACACGACGGTAAACTTGTTTTGCATCATCTTGTTTTTTTCTAACCACTGGATAAAGGTTTTGGCAACCACCCCGTCGGCTAAAACTAATATTTGTCTCATTAACCCTCTATTTGTTGCTTTATTGTATAATTGTGCTTTAATTAAAGCAGTATTTTACCATAAAAGGAAAATTTTGAAATTTGATATAGATGCAACCGACGGTAGTGCACGAGCGTGTACTATTCAAACTGCCCACTCAACGGTACAAACCCCCGTTTTTATGCCCGTAGGTACCGCTGCAGCGGTCAAGGCTGTTGATACGCTTGATCTTAAACACTACCTCAAACCCGAGATTATTTTGGCCAATACTTACCATCTGTATTTAAGGCCCGGAAGTGAGATCGTGCGTGATGCGGGTGGATTGCACGGCTTTAGCGGTTTTGATAAGAGTTTTTTAACCGATAGCGGCGGTTTTCAAGCGTTTAGCCTCAACTCAAATACCAAGATATTTGATGGAGGGATCGAGTTTGCTAGCCATATTGACGGTAGCAAGCACCTCTTTACGCCGCAAAAGGTACTTGATATCCAGTATGATTTAGGTAGTGATATTATGATGATTTTGGATGATTTGCCCGCACTGCCTGCAACAAAGCAGCGTATTGCCGATTCGATCAAAAAAACTACGCAGTGGGCACAACAATCCATTGCCTATCACAAACAGCAGCAAGACAGAGGTATCGGGCGCGATCAAAATATCTTTGCGATCATTCAAGGGGGCGTAGATAGGGAGTTTCGAAAGCAATCTACGCAGGAGTTAACCGCACTTGAAGATTTTGACGGCTACGCGATGGGGGGCTTGAGCGTGGGAGAGCCAAATGAGCAGATGTATGACACTGTAGAGTTTACCGCGCCGCTGATGCCCCAAAATAAGCCGCGCTACTTGATGGGTGTTGGAACGCCTGAGGATTTGGTCGAAAACGTAGAGCGGGGTATTGATATGTTTGATTGCGTGATGCCCACAAGAAATGCGCGTAATGCGACGCTTTTTACCACATACGGCAAGATCAACATCAAAGCTGCGCGCTTTAAAGGCGACAATACGCCTATCGATGAAAAGTGTGATTGTGTTGTGTGTCAAAACTATAGCAAGGGGTATCTTAACCACCTTTATAGAGCCAAAGAGTTGACCTATTTTCGCTTAGCGTCGCTGCACAATCTGCACTACTATCTGGGCCTTATGAAGCAGATGCGAAAAGCGATTATAAAAGGGGAGTTTGCCGCGTTTAAAAAAGAGTTTTATTCGCAGCGGCAAAATTAGTCTTGAGCACGCTTTAAAAGGATATAAGATTCGACTTTTTTTCTCATTTGTTGTTGCACTGTTGCTGTATCTTTTGCTTTTGGGGTCGCTGTATTATCTTAGTGAGGGGTTTGAGATAAAACTGCCAAAGCAAAAAGAGGTGATGCCTATTGATATGGAGCTAGTACAAGAGAAAAAAAGTGAGCAAAAGCCTCCTCAAAAGCCAAAAGAGTTTGATGAAAAGATAAACGAAGATGAGGGGTTTTCCCCGCAGCAAAAAGAAGATGACACCCCGCCTGCACCTCCACAAAAACCCGCAAAAGAGATAGAAAAAACGTCACCTGCAAAGCCAAAAGAAAAGCCAAAACCGCAACCAAAACAGCAGCCGCAACCAAAAAAAGAAGCGCCAAAAAAGCAAAAGACGCCGCCAAAAGAAAAAGAGGCAAAAAAAACGTTTCCAAGTATGCAAGAACTTTCCGATGCGATGGAGAGCCAAACACGCCAAGAGCAGACAAAAGAGCAAGAGGTTCAAAAAGATTTTGCGCTAAGAAAACTGTACGGTAAAGAGCTTGATAGTATGGGGCAGGCGCAAAAAAAGTTTCTCTCTACCAATATGGGCTCGATCCAATCGATCACGCAGCGGCACTTAAACCGCATGGGGTATCCGCGTGTTGCGGTGATGGCAAGACAAAGCGGTGAAAATATAGTCGAGTTTGTACTGCATCCAAACGGTGATATCACCGATCTCAAGC
>JBNJHJ010000104.1:0-6529 GCA_051748365.1 Campylobacterota bacterium | reverse complement strand
GATACGGCGAGGTTGTTTATCCTTTTTGCTGCACCCCCACAAAAAGAGCTTGAGTGGAACGATAGTGCCGTTGAGGGTGCGTTTAAGTTTCTCAAAAAACTCTATGGGCGAAAAGATAAAGCGACAAAGATGACAAACCTGCCGCAAATTGCACATGATAGCTTAGATGATAATCAAAAGCAAGCACGCAAAAAGGTATATGAAGCACTACAAAAGGCACAAAACGTTTATGAAAACTCTTTTGCGTTTAATACGCTTATTGCTGCATGTATGGAAGCGATCAATGCGCTTGACAAACAGCAAAACAGCGATGTGTGGAGTGAGGGACTGTATATACTTTTGCAAATTCTTGAACCGATCGTGCCGCATATCGCATCGCAGCTTAGCGATGAACTTTTTGAGGGGAAAAACTTAAGACAAAAGCTTGAAGTAAAAGAGGAAGTGTTTGCTCTGCAAGCTATTGAGTATGCCGTGACGGTAAACGGAAAGAAACGATCGCAAATTAGTGTGGGTGTTGATGCGGATAAAGAGCAGATTCTAGCTCAGGCTAAAGAGGTGATCCAAAAGTGGCTAGAGGATAAACAGATTATCAAAGAGATCGTTGTCCCTAACAAATTAGTCAATATCGTGGTAAAATAGATGAAAAAGTTCCTTTGGTTTGTCCTGCTTGCCTTTGTTATAAGCGGGTGTGGGTATAAACCCACGACGACATACACAAAGGGAGTTTTAGATGATAATATCTATGCAACGGTGGAGATTGTACGTAGCGATCCTTCAAGGTCCGTTGAGATTCAAGATGCGATCAATCAAGCCATTATTAGCCGATTTGGGGCTAATTTGGTTGCTAAAGAAAGAGCCGATACGCAGATAAAGGTGAGTTTTCAATCGCTTAGCTTTAATCCGTTGCAGTATGATGATGACGGTTATGTGATCTATTATCAAGCTGTGGTGAGATTAAGCGTGGATTACAAAAGCCAAAGAGAACAGGATAGATTTAGCGTCGAGGGGACGTATGAGTTTGCAGTTGAAAGTAGTAGTGTCATCACCGATGCAAAACGAAGTGAAGCATTAAGAAACGGGGCTTTAGATGCTCTGGATTCTTTTATTTCAAGGTTAGCACTCAAAGGGATAAGCCGTGACCATTCAAAAGATAATCAAAAGTAGTATTAAAGCTCTTCAGGAAAAAAATGAAGCCTTAACGCCGCAAAACTATACGGAAGCTTTTTGCAGGGAGGCTAAAAAGCAAGGTGTAGTGATTGAAGATTGCAACAAAGTCGATAAATTTATCAAAAAATTGGCGCCAAAATACCAAAAAGAGTTGTACAGAAGAAATATCCATACCCTTGATGAGCTTTTTACCTTTTTGACGATGCTACTTAATCGGTTGGATAAAGAGGAAAGTGCAGCCGTAATCAAAGCCTATACACTGCTGATTCGCCGCGTAGTGCAAGCTGCGACGCTGCATAAAGATGCAAGACTTCAAGAGATCGCGACACAATCTTTGCAAACGCTAGATCCGCATATGAAACTCAGTGAAATTGAGGATCTGCGGGTAAAATGGAATGATTACGTGATGGAATATGATGATTCCTTTTTAGAGCCTTTGCAAAAGTATGTACCGATCAAAAAGATGGAGTACAAACAGGTTTGCCAAACGCTTTTAGAAGCACTGCGAGATAAACCTGAAGCGATGGAGGGGTTTGACGCTTTGGCCGAGGTTGTCGTTGCGGCACTTTCGCCCTCTGTTGCCAGTAGTGCTAACGATACGCTTGCAACCTTTTCGCAACAACTGCTCAAAAACCCCAAAAGCTTGACAACGCGGGGAGTGATTGAAGATATCAGGTCTATGGTGAAACTTCGCATAAGTCTGGATAAAGCCCAGATTGCGTCACAGGTTACAAAACTCAACGATATCATCGAAACGCTTTCGGTAAAATTGAATCTTTTGAGTAAAACAGGAGATAAAAATAGTTCTGATATACAGGGGTTGAAAACGCAGTTGCAAGAGGTGGATCTGCAAGATCAAAATTTTGAAAATATCCACGGCAAGCTTTCTACGATCGTCAACTCTCTTGAAGAGGAAGCAACGATATTTTATAACGATATCAAAGAGAAAGAGGAGGAGGTGCATAACCTCAAAAACCGTGTGCAGCTGCTTGAAAAAGCCCTTAAAAAAGAGCAGATGCGAAGCAACACGGATAAATTAACGGGACTGCCCAATAAAAGAGCATATGATAACAAGATAGAGGAGCTTGAAGCAGAGTTTAAGCGCTATGGCAAGGATTATTCGATTGTACTTTTTGATATCGATAAGTTTAAACATATCAACGATACCTATGGGCATGATGCAGGCGATATCATCTTGAGCTCTATTGCTAAGATATTTATAAAGCTTAAAAGAGAAACCGATACAATTGCACGTTTTGGTGGAGAAGAGTTTGTAGCGCTACTACCCTTTACAACAGCACAAAACGCAGCTATCTTTGCAGGGAAGCTGAAAGATGCGGTACAAAATAGCAAGTTTATGTATCGAGGCAGTCCGATTCCGGTGACAATGAGCGGCGGTGTTGCAAATCGCAGTGATGTAACAGATCCAAATCAATTGTTTAAAAAAGCCGATAACCTGCTTTATAAAGCTAAAAATAGTGGAAGAAACAATATCCAGCAGTGAAAAATATAGAGCAGTTTTTACAATCAAAGGCGATCTTTTATAAAGATTTTGAGTTTGAAACGGTACAAAAAGCGTTTGCGCGCATTAAACAAAAGATACAACCAAAAAAAGTGATACATATCGTCGGTACCAACGGCAAAGGAAGCACCGGAAGAGCGCTAGCGCATATGCTACATAAAAGCGGCCATAGTGTTGTACACTACAGTTCACCCCATATTCATAGTTTTAATGAACGCATCTGGGTTGATGGTAGTGATATTGATTTTGCGCTGTTGCAACGCTGTCATGAAGAGTTAACGGCGCTTTTAGGAAAGCTTGCTTTAAAGTTGAGTTATTTTGAATATGGTACACTTTTGGCTTTAATTTGTGCCAAAAGTTGTGATTATCTCGTCCTTGAAGCGGGTCTTGGCGGGGAGTTTGATGCAACCAATGTTATCACAAGCGACATAACCGTTGCTACGGCTATCGGATATGACCACCAAGAGTTTTTAGGTGATACGATCGAGCGTATTGCCACCACGAAACTAAGAGCATGCGATAAACTTTTGATTGTGGCTAAACAGCAGTATTCGCAGGTGTATGAGATTGCAAATAAGGTTTGTGTTAATACTATCAAAGTAAAATATGATGAAAATTTTTTCATAAGAGGGTTTTTAGGCGAAAATATCCAAACTGCTATTGCGGTACTTAAGCAATTGCACCTTGGATTTGACAAAAGGCTGCTCAACGGATTGCACCTCAAAGCTAGGGCTCAGCGCATCGCTTCTAATATTATGATTGATGTTGGGCATAATCCCCTTGCTGCAGCTGCGCTCAAGCCGCTTTTGAAAAAAGATACGATCTTGATCTATAATAGTGTCAAAGATAAAGATATCAAAGGGGTTTTGCAGATTTTGCGTCCTAAGATAAAGCAGGTAGAGCGTTTAGAAGTCGACAATGAGCGCATCGTGTCAAAAGATGTGTTGCAAGGTATTTGCAAAGAGTTGCAACTGCCTTTTTGCGAGCATAAAGGTATTGAAAACGATCAAAACTATCTTGTATTTGGATCGTTTTTTACCGTTGAGCAGTTTTTAAAATCATACAAAGAGTTTGAGATAGATGGCAAAGAATAAACGCACATTTTTAAAACGTGATAGATTCACAATCACAATAAACGGACCAAAAGGGATAAAGCAGATCACTTTAGGCCAGTTTGCAAAAAAGTTTTTTATAACTTTTAGTTTATTGATATTTTTAAGTTTAACTATAGGTGCTTTTGTGATAAACTATCTTTACAAAGAGTTTTCGCATCTTTCACAGATACGATCAGAACTCTCTGCGGAAAATAGTGATGCAAAACAGCAGCTTGCTAATTTGCGGCAGCAATATGAGAACAAAGCGGTGGAACTTTCGGAAGTGGAGTTAAAACTGCACGATATTGAAACGATGATCGGTGTGAGTGCCGAGCCCGATTTGGAATTAAGCAAGCGGGTAGATGTAGCAAGAATGACATTGGGTGAAAAGAAGTTTTTGCTTGAAAACATCCCAAGCGGTGCGCCTCTTGAGAAGGTTTCAGTGACAAGTCCATACGGTACGAGAAACCACCCTGTGCTTAATAAATCATCCTTTCATACAGGGATCGATCTGCGCGGCAAGACCGGGACACCTGTGCAGGTGACGGCAAACGGCGTAGTGGAGTATGCAGGGTATCATGACGGTAGCGGTTACGGTAATTTGGTCATTATCCATCATGCGTTTGGCTTTAAATCGATGTATGCGCATCTGAGTTCGGTAGATGTAAAAGTAGGCGATGCGGTGACAAAGGGGCAACATATTGCTAAAGTAGGCTCAACGGGGCTTAGTAGCGGACCGCACCTGCATTATGAGATCCGTTACGTACAAAGAACGGTCAATCCGGATCGGTTTATGGATTGGTCGTTACAAAATTATGAACCGATATTTAAACAACAAAGGAGGGTAAATTGGGATTCTTTACTAAAAGCGGCGAAGCATGTGATGAAAACGGTACAACAATAATCACGTGCGGTACAAAGATTAGAGGTGATATAGAGCAAAAGTGCAAGATGCACATAGACGGTACGTTTGAGGGACAGCTTCGAAGTGATTCGGAGGTGACTATTGATAAAAACGGTAAGGTTGAGGGTGAATTGATCGCAAATCGAGTGATCGTCAGCGGTGAAGTCAACGGTAGTATCAAAGCCCAAACGGTTGATATCTTACCCGGTGGCGTAGTCAACGGTGAGGTAGAAGCGATCAACTTGATAATTGAACCAAAAGGGATCTTTGAGGGAAGTTCAAAGGTGATGCGTGAAGTAGTGGCTAGCCAAAACAAAGAAGCAACCAATGTAAAAGAGATCAAAAAGGTAGCTTCAAAGGAACAAAAGCTTGACGCTGCAAAGTAGTATTTATGAGTATTACCAAGACAATTTTGCACAGATTGTTTTGGTGAATGATGATAGTGAAGCAAAAAAAGCAAGTGATGCCCTGCATTTAGCAAAGGTAGAAAATTTTGTGCTGCCTGATTTTCGCGCGAACTTCGGTGATGACTTACGGAGTTTTTCGCAAGAGTTGAGTCGCATAAACAGCGCATTGCACCGGTTTTATAATACGCAAGATGCTGTTTTAGTAGCACCGTTTAAAACGCTTTCATACCCCTTGCCCCAACAAAAGTATCTACAAAGTTTTACCCTAGAGTTTGGACAAACTGCCGATTTAGAAAGTTTGCGTTCAAAGTTATACTACTATGGATATGATTTTGTAGATATTGTAGAAAGTCCTGCTGAAGTGTCGATGCGTGGCGATATTGTCGATATCTATCCGCCTAACATGCAAAACCCTCTTAGGATCAGTTTTTTTGGGGATGAGGTAGAAAGTATCCGTAGCTTTGCGGTCCAAGATCAAAAAAGCGATCCAAACGAGTGGGAAAAAGTGACGATCTTGCCTTCATTTTTATCACTTGAGGCTGCTGAGTATGAACAGATTGAACAAAGGGTAAAACAAAGCGAACATGAAGTGTTTTTTAAAGATATAGACTCTTTAGGATTTTGGTATATCGATGGATTTTCGCACAATCTTTTAGAAAAATTTGACGCTATAGATTCGGGCATTGATAGACAAGATCTTGCCAATCATTATGAGTTTAATACCGATCTTGTCGATGCAAAAAGCTTTGAAAAACCCAAACTACCCAAAGCAAAGTTGTTTAAAGAATTAGAAGTTGCTGATATAAACTCTATTTTGGAGTTTAATAAAAATAAAAAGATCACGCTCATCGGGAAAAATGAAACGGTTTTTCGCCGAAGCAGCGTCAAAGATATCCAAAACTATACCCATCTTCATAGTGATATCATCATCAATCTCATCTCTCCTAGTGAAGTGATTATTAGTTTAAACAAGCCCTCAAAACCCAAAAAGGTGAAAAAAAGTTCTATCATGCTTGATGAGCTCAATCTTGGGGATTTAGTAGTGCATGAAGATTACGGCATCGGGAAGTTTCGCTCTGTAGAAAAGCGAAGTATTATGGGTGCAACGCGAGAGTTTGTCGTGATTGAGTATCAAAACAAAGATCAGCTGCTTGTGCCTGTAGAGAGTCTTAATCTCATCGATCGTTTTGTTTCTAGCGGCGGTGTGCTACCGATTGTGGACAAATTGGGCAAAAACAGCTTTAAGCGGGTAAAAGAAAAGGTAAAAGAAAAACTCTTTGCAATAGCTGATGAGTTGATCAAAAATGCGGCAAAGAGGCTTTTGCAAAAAGCACGCATTTTAAAAACCGATGAATTGGTGCTTTTTCAAGAGGATGCGGGGTTTGAGTACACCGATGATCAAAAAAGAGCGTGTAGCGAGATAGAAAACGATTTG
>JBNJHJ010000103.1:0-6559 GCA_051748365.1 Campylobacterota bacterium | reverse complement strand
CCTTACTTTTTGCCCGCTATATCATCTTTTGTCGCAAGATTGAGTTCATCCACAACCTCTTTGACTATATCTTTGATTTGTGCTTTTAATCTCACCTCTTCCTCTTTTCCCTTTTGTTCTAACTCCTCTTGCATCTGCTTCGCTTTTTCTCGCGATTCTTTGCCTTTTGATTTCATCGCCTCGATATCTTTTTCAAACTTTTCTCTTGCCATAATTCCGGCACCTAAAGTGGTGTACATTAAATCTTTCAACATAGTAGCTCCTTTTTATTATATTATACACTATGATGATTAATGTTGATAGTGCATTCATGTTATTTGATGAAAATATAGAGTCAGATACGATGCTAGGGTATGAATATGCTATAATTTCAAAAATATTTTGGTAAGGATTTTTATGGGAAGAGCGTTTGAATACAGAAAAGCAGCAAAGATGAAAAGATGGGGAGCGATGTCAAAAATCTTTCCTAAGCTTGCAAAAGTGATTACCATGGCAGCCAAAGAGGGCGGACCCGATCCCGATATGAATCCAAAACTTCGAACGGCGATACTTAATGCCAAAGCTGAAAATATGCCCAAAGATAATATCGAAGCGGCAATAAAAAGAGCCACGGCAAAAGATAGCAAAGATATGACGGAGCTTCATTATGAAGCAAAAGCGCCTTTTGGGGTGATGATGTTTATCGAATGTGCCACCGATAATGCTACGCGAACAGTTGCAAACGTCAAAGCGATCTTAAGTAAAAACGGTGCGGAGATGGTCAACAACGGCGCACTTGAATTTATGTTTGCACGAAAAGCGGTGTTTGAATTTGAACTCAGTGACGGGATCGATCTTGAAGAGTTGGAACTTGAACTGATCGATGCGGGGCTTGAAGAGTTAGAAGAAGAAGACGCTACAGTGCTTGTTACGGGAGATTATACGGCTTTTGGAACGCTCAATGAAGCGCTTGAGGCAAAAAACGTAGAGATCAAAAAAGCAACGCTTGAACGTATTGCTAACACGCCTATCACACTCAATGAACAGCAGCAAGAGCAGATCGATAAGATTTTAGAAAAGTTAGATGAAGATGATGATGTGCAAAAGGTATTTACCAATCTTTCATAAGCTTACAATTGCTGTGAAAACCTTGCGATGATGGGGTTATGGTCTGAGAGTTTGCCGCTATTGAGTGCATACGCATACTCTAAATCAATCCCT
Organism: Campylobacterota bacterium; assembly: GCA_051748365.1. GTDB lineage: Bacteria > Campylobacterota > Campylobacteria > Campylobacterales > Sulfurovaceae > TCS-49. The sequence continues at coordinate 5,359 of JBNJHJ010000103.1, read as the reverse complement.
TTGTAAAAGATATGATCGATCGGTTTATTAAAAATCCGCTTGATATCTTTTTGATTATTGATAGCGGCTTTTTTAAAGCCTAAAAAGCTTTCAAAATATTCTAGCGTTTGCAATCTTTTTGTACTCCAACTGTTAAAATCACCGCATAAAATCACGACACCCTCTAGGGTGTGTAAGAAGCTGTTTAACTGCTGTAGTTGTGTGTAAAAATGGCTGTAGGGCACAAAGTTTATTGCGTGGATATTGATAAGCGTTAAAGGCTTTTGAGTGTTTTGAAATCTATAACGCGTGACTAAAAACATCTTTTGGGTAGTAAATAAAAACTCTTTATCTTTTGACAATGTAACAATCTTTTTATAGCAGGCAGCCTTTGAAGCGCTGAGCAATCCATACCCGTATTGAAAGGTTTGGATATTGATTGCCGTTGCATAGCTGTACTCCCCAAGAACTGCAGATTTTGTTTTGGCGTATTTAAACTCTTGTAAAGCTAGAAGATCAAGATTTTCTTTTTCTAACAACTGTTGTAAGTAATCATTACATTCAAAAGAGAGATTTTCTTTGTGGAGATTCCAACATAGCAAGCCGATACTGCTATCAAGGTCTTGGGTGTGCATGAACTGATCGTAGGCGTTGTTTTTGGTTGCTAGCATTAGAGTTGAGAAGCAAACACGCGGGTGAAGTTTTCAAAGACTCTTTGGGGCTTTGAGGCTTTGGGATAGTGTGTTGTGCAATCTTGTATCAAAGAATCGATCCAACTATTGAGTTTTTGGATATCGGTTTTTGAATACGATATCGTCACCACCTCATAATTCAGCAGTAAGCTGCGGTAATCAAGATTGATAGAGCCTAAAATAAGTGTCGCATCATCAAAGATGATCGCTTTTGCATGCAGCATCGTTTTTTTATAAAAATATATCGGGACTCCCCACTCCCGTAATTGCCTAATATAACTACTTCGTGTGATATCGGCAAGTTTGTGATTTGATCTTTGCGGAGTGATCATCTTTATCATAACCCCTTTATGCCACGCGATTTTAAGCGCTTGCACGATCTGTTCATCGGGGATAAAGTAGGGTGTAACGATTGTTATGTTTTTTGAAGCGCTGTAGATACTATGCAGCAGCGATTCAAACAAGGCGTCACTAGCTATATCGGGACCTGAGGGGAGCGCTTGCAAGATACTATCCCCGCACTTTGGCTGTGGGGGTTTTTTGATTGTACGGTTATTTTTAAGAGTTTTTGCTAAATCTTTTTCAAAGATTGCTAAATAATCATTGACAACCGCTCCCTTTGCTTTATATAAAATATCGATCCATCGTGTATCTTCTTGTGAACCCATATACTCATTAGCGATATTCATCCCGCCGCTTAAGAGGATGCTTTTGTCGATAATATAGATTTTTCGGTGGTTTCGAAGGTTAAACTTTTGGGTAAAATCCATGTTAAATAGAGGTTTAAAAAAAGATATCCTAAGCGCGTTTTTTTTGTATTTTTTTAGTTTAAATTGCGTCAGATAGAGCCAAAATGAGCCAACAGAATCAATAAGCAGTACCACCTCTACACCCTGTTGCGCTTTTTGTTCTAAAATCTTTAAAACCTTTTTACCCACAGCGTCATATTTAAATACATAGGTACACAAATAGATGCTTTGTTTAGCATCTTCAAGCGCTTTGAAAAACTCTGCAGTTGCAGTGGGGGTATCGGTGAAAATCTCTATAGAGTTATCTTTTGTAGCCGGAGTGATACGGTTGTTTTGTAGTAAAATATCCAATGTTTTAGCACTTTTGATCGCTTTGGGATCAAGGGTGGTGTCAAAGGGTTGATTAGGGTGTTTGCGCACACCGAAAATAAAATAAAAAAACACAAAGATATAGGGAGCTATGATCATCAAAAGTAGCCACACCAATATAGAGGAGGGGGATCTTTTGGTATAGAGCATGTGTACCAATGTTGCCACGATAGCCAGACCGCCTAAAATAAAAAGCAGATAAGACCATATGACAAGTTCTAGTATATCATACATCTTGTATCAGTTTTTCTATCTGCTTAGCATGGTGTAAAAAGAAGTAGTGATCGCCTCCAAAGGTATGGAGTCTGCTGTTTGTAATAAGTTGCGCGATCTTTTGTCCGCTTTGAAGAGAGGTTGCTCTATCATCACGACCCCAAAAGATAAAACAGTTGCCTCTGTAGTTTTGAAAAAAGGAGGTAAAATCCTCATCCACCACGTTTTTAAAGGTTTGATACATCGCGCTATCCATCCCTTTGGCATCATCGCTAACAAACAGTGAGCGAAACTTTGCGGCTCCTAGGGGTTTAAAGAGTTTAAACAGTGCAATCTTTGCTCTGATTTTAAGAGGTTTTTTCTCTACAATGCCCGCAGTTGAGAGCAAAACCAAGGTTTGTGGATTTAAAAGCGTGGCGACTTTACCGCCAAAGGAGTGCCCAAAAATCATCTCTTTTTTATAATCAAATGCTTCTAATACTAAAGTGACGATAGCGGCATAATCTTTTGTCGTAAGCGGCGCGTGATGGTTGCTTTTACCAAAACCGGGCATATCAAGATAGAGGTGTGCATAGTGTGTAAACGAGTTTTGAAACGCTGTTTGCATCAACTCTTTATTGCTGCCCCAGCCGTGCAAAAACAGGATCATCTTTTTATTGTGTGGATGCAGCAAATCGTATGAGAGTTTGTATTCAAACCCCTCATACTCGATAAACTTTACCGCCATACTCTACAGATCTTGTTCGATAACTTTTTTAAATGTCGTAAAGTAGATATCTTGCAGCTTTTCTAATGAGATCGAAATATCGTTGATCTGAAGCTCTTTGCCGCCTGTTTTTCCTATCTTTGTAAAGGCAAGACCTTTGCTAGAGGCCAGCTTTTCAAACGCTTGCGCATCCTCTACCTCAATGATCGCTCTTGAGAAGCTTTCGCTAAAGATATCTCTTGCTTGCTTGAGTTTTATCGTTGCATCAACGCCAATGCTTGAAACAGCCGCCATCTTTGAAAGTGCGATGGCGATACCGCCGATATTGACATCTTTTGCTGCACTGATGATCTTTTGTTTATTCGCTTCAATCACAAGATCCCACAGCGCTATCTCTTTATCATAATTAATTTGCGGTAGTGTTCCTTCTGTTTTGCCATACACCTCTTTAAGATACAAACTTCCGCCAAAATCACCGTTTGTTTCTCCCACAAGATAGATCTCTTTGTTTTGGGCAGTGAAACTACTAGGAAGTACATTGTTTGCATCATCATTGAGCCCCACCATAGCAACGGTAGGCGTTGGGTAGATGCTTACCCCTTCGGTTTCATTATACAGTGATACGTTACCGCTTACTACAGGCGTATTGAGTTTGCTGCACGCTTGCTTGATCCCATCGGTTGCTTTGGCAAACTGCCACATCACTTCGGGGTTTTCGGGATTTCCAAAGTTCAAACAATCAGTTATCGCTAAAGGTCTAGCCCCGCTCATCGCCACATTTCGCCCGCTTTCTACAACCGTCATAGCCCCGCCTATCTCGGGGTCGATGTAGCAATACCTTGGATTACAATCACTGCTCATTGCCAGTGCTTTACCGTTTTCTTTCACGCGAATCACACTTGCATCAAGGCTCCCGGGGGATTTTGCGGTATTGGTTTGTACCATCGAATCATACTGATCATAGATCCACGCTTTATCCACAACCTCTAAACTCTGAATCATCTTTTCATACGCTGTTTGGTTTGCTACGGCTTCTAAAGCATCAAGGTCAAACTCGGCGATGGTATCAAGGTATTTTGGTCTGCTTGTAGGTCTATCAAGAACGGGCGCTTTTTCACTCACGGGATCTACGGGAACCTCTGCACATTTTTCTCCGTGCCAAAACAGTTCCATGTTGCCCGTATCAGTAACCTCTCCCACAACGGCTGCATCAAGATCCCATTTTTCAAAGATCTTAATGATCTCCTCTTCGCTGCCTTTTTTTGCACACAGTAGCATCCGCTCTTGGGATTCACTGAGCATAAACTCATACGGATTCATCCCCTCTTCACGTGCAGGAACTTTATCAAGATGCATAATCATCCCGCTACCGCTTCTTCCTGCCATCTCAAACGAACTTGAGGTCAGTCCCGCAGCGCCCATATCCTGAATCCCTACGACATGATCGGTTTGAAACAGTTCTAAACACGCTTCAAGCAGCAATTTTTCGGTAAAGGGGTCTCCCACTTGCACCGTAGGTCGCAGGTTTTTACTCTCCTGGGTAAAGCTATCGCTACTCATTACCGCTCCGCCTAAGCCGTCACGTCCTGTTTTGGATCCGACATAGATAACGGGATTACCGATCCCCTCGGCTTTTCCGTAAAATATCTCATCGCTTTTTGCCAATCCTAGGGAAAACGCATTGACTAAGATATTGCCGTTGTAGCACCCCTCAAAGCTTGTCTCTCCTCCGATAGTAGGAACTCCCATACAGTTGCCGTATCCGCCGATTCCCTCGACGACACCTTTGACTAAGTGTCTTTGGTATCTTCCTACCGCATCTTTATCAAGTACATCTCCAAATCGAAGGGCGTTGAGATTAGCAACGGGGCGCGCACCCATTGTAAAGATGTCTCTGAGTATTCCACCCACTCCCGTTGCGGCACCTTGGTAGGGTTCGATGTAGCTTGGGTGGTTGTGGCTTTCCATCTTAAAAACAGCCGCCATACCGCCGCCGATATCGATCACTCCGGCATTTTCTCCCGGACCCTGAATGACCCATGGCGCTTTTGTCGGAAAGCCTTTGAGGTATTTTGTACTGGATTTGTAGCTACAGTGTTCACTCCACATCGCACTAAAAATCCCGATCTCTACTAAGTTTGGTTCTCTACCTAGAATTTCGAGGATATCTTCATACTCTTTTTGTGAAAGTTTGTGCTGTTTGAGCACTTCTTGTAAGTTTTCCATATTTGATTTGACCTTTAAGCGTGATAATTGTGATATTTTACTATATTAGAGCTTAGAGGTGCCTCAAAAGTGTGAGGACTTTTGTGCAAAAGAGAAGGTTAGTCTTGCTCTTTTGCTTTTAAGATTTTGTACTCTTGTTCCATCTTTTTCACCATATCTCTGTTGGGAACTTTACGACCTGCGATATAGCCGGTGAGATTACCTTCATTATCATATTTTGGTTTGATCCACACAATAACCCAGTAGTACTTCCCGTCACTACGCATATTTTTAACATATCCTTCCCACATCTCTCCCTCTTTGAGCTTATCCCATACGATTTTAAATGCTGCTTTTGGCATATCGGGGTGCCTGTTGATGCTATGGGGCGAACCGATTAACTCTTTTTTACTAAATACAGTCATCTCTCTAAATTTTCTATTAGC
>JBNJHJ010000102.1:0-6591 GCA_051748365.1 Campylobacterota bacterium | reverse complement strand
ACAACTCATATCTTCTCCTTTTTTTGATTACTCCATTGTATCACACTCTATCGATTTTTGGTATGGTCCTTTTGTGCGCTCATATCCTCTTAGACTTGCATCAACAAAAAAGCCTGTTATAACAACACTATTTTCGATATAATTAAAAACTTTTTTTAACTGGGGGTTAATAATGAAAAAATGGATCATCAGCGCAATTATCCTTGCCGTGCTGCTACTTTTTGGGGCAGTGGGCAAAAACATCTATCTTACGCACACGCTGAGTAATGTATTTTTGGATGAAGATATCGATTTTGAAGCGATCAAATGCAACGGATTTTATGATACGTATTGTGATATCTTCAAACCTAGTATCACTCATACAAACCCCCTCACTGCTCAAAAGCAAACTGTTACGTTTGATCAACTCACTCTTAGCAATATGCAAAAGATGTTTGGTATCCAAAACAAAAACGGTGATTTTGCGCTTGCTCTGGAGTTTAGAGGGTTGCATTTTGATCAAGATACAAACGATGCACGCTCACAGCTGATGCAAAACATCCACGCCCAAACCAATGAAGAGTTTGCCGCTGCACTAGAGCAACTTTTATCAAAACAAACAATCTCTATAGATCTTTCCTTTACCTTAAATGAGGGAAAAGTAACAAACCTTTGGATCAAAGATTTTATCTTAGGTTGGGAAGATACTGTGTTGCACGCAGCGTTACAATTGCAAAAAGGTAATTTGCAAGATATGAAGCTCAAACTCAACCTCAACGATTTCAAAGAGATTAAAGCGCTACTTTCACTGCTTGATAAAGAGTTTATTACACAAAACAAAGCTTTACTTACAGTAGCGAAGCACCTACAGACTCTACAAAACAGCGAACGATCAAAACAGCACCTACGCTCAAAACTTGAACGCATCAACACCATGGGATATGAGGTAGATACGCAAAAGCTGTATCGGTTTTTTCTCGATGCTGATCCATATGATGTTAAAGACAATCTTTTAAGCACGTTTATCGCCTCTTTACTGCCGCAAAGAGATGGCACGAAAACAGCAAAACAAAAAAAAGATCTTGCAACGCTTATCGATGCGCTTACGCATGAACATAGCCGCTATTCATGGGAATTAACAGACACGACAATCGATACAAAACAGTTACAAACTGCTTTTATCTATGCTCTAGCAGGGTATACGACGCGTTTTGAAAATATGGTGCAAAGTATCGATTCACATACAAAATTTAGTACCGCTAAATAGATTCAAGTAGTTGCAGTGCGCGCTTAAAATCATACTTTATGATAGCATCTTCTATTTTCTCTAGCAACTTTTGATCTGCCGGGGCTAGCTGTGTGTTTTGCAACTGTTGCAAAGGGGGATTGTAGCGGTTTGGACGCCGTTTTTGGATCCCACGTTTGAACTGTTGCCACAACTGTTTAATCTCTTTTTGCTCTTTGTGTAACTTTGTAGCTGCGTTAGCTTTGACAAAATGTCTTTTAAACTGCTTCACCGTCTGTGCTATCTGCGTTTGCAAAGCAGATAGCTTTTTCGTATCAGGGTTTTGTTCAAGGGATGATGCAAGCGATGCCGCTTCATCTACTCCAAGCGTTGCTAAAAGCCCTTTGAGCGTATGCATCGAGTTGATAAAATCCACATCATCAATATCTACACGAAAGTGTTCATATTCTTGTACAAAGCGCTGTGCTACATTCTTATACTGCTGCGCTGAACCAAGATAAAGATCGATACTTTTTGCAGTATCGATCCCTTCAAGCTTTAGTACCTCATCATCTGAATGCTCAAAACTCTGCGCATCTTCTTTTTTGCTAAGATATTGTAGCAGTGTCTCATACAGCGTTTGTGCAACGATGGGTTTATTGATATGTTCATCAATTCTATACTCTTTACTTTTTTGCATATCGCTTTTTAGCGCATGTGCCGTTAAAGCTACAATGGGGATCTTTGCATCTATTTGACGGATGATAGAGGTAGCTTCATAGCCATCCATTAAAGGCATCTGAATATCCATCAATATCATTTCATATTTTTGTTTATTTGCCTTAAACATCTCCACAGCTTCTAAACCATTATCGGCAATATCTATCACAATACCGCTACTTGCAAGCATCCCCGTAACAACCTCTTGATTGAGCTTATTATCCTCTACAAGCAAGATATGACTGCCACGCAATGTCGATACAGCTGCTTTTGCACTCTTTTCATTAGAATAGCTCTCTTTTTTTGTCTTTTTTGACCATTTTTGTCGGGTCTGCTTCAGCGTAATCTCAAAATAAAACTTGCTACCGACATTTGGAGTGCTTGATAGTTTAATATCTCCCTCCATCATCGCAATAAGCTTTTTAGAGATAACAAGCCCAAGTCCTGTGCCTCCATACTCTCTTGTCGTACTAGTGTCTGCTTGCGAAAAGGATTGAAACAGCTTTTTTTGCTCTTTTTTACCGATCCCTACCCCGCTATCACAGACTTCAAAATAATACCTATCCTCTTTGACTTGATCCACATAAAGCGTAACCTCTCCACTTTCTGTAAACTTTATCGCATTTGTTAATAGATTTGAAAGAACCTGTTCTAATCTATATCGATCTCCAACAACTACAGTTGATGCCGGTGCATCACATCGAAGCTTTAATGTTAACCCTTTTTGTAGCGCGGCAAACTCATGAATATTTTTCAAACTCTCAAAAAGTTCCCCCAAACTAAACTCTATAGTCTCAAGTTGCAGCTTTCTTGCCTCTATCTTTGAAAAGTCCAAAATATCGTTAATTATATGCAGCAATAGATTTGCAGAACTCTCTATCTTGCTGATATATTCTTTTTGTTTTGGCTGTGATGCTAACTCTTTGGCAAGATAGGTCATCCCGATAATCGCATTCATCGGTGTTCGTATCTCATGACTCATATTGGCTAAAAACTCGCTTTTTGCTTTTGTCGCATCTTCAGCTTTAGCTTTTGCTACTTGCAACTGCTTATTTTTATTCTTCACCTCATCTTCGATCGCTTTTTTCTGTGTAATATCGCGCGTGATACCGATAAGCCCGATAAAATTATCATTATCATCATACATCCCGCTATAGGTTACATCCACCCATACAGTATCGCCGTTTTTACAGGGCTGTTCAAGCTCTCCTTGAAAGGTAGGATAGCGCTGTCCGTTTGCTACGGCTAACTCCGCTTTGCGAGATGCTTCTTGTACCACTTTTAAAGATTGCGGCGTCAAGGCTTGCTCCAAAGTGTGTGCCATCGCCTCTTGGGGTGTAAATCCACGCAGCTTTTGAACCGAAGGGCTCATATAGGTAAAATGTTTTGACTGTGCATCCATCGTCCAGATAACATCAAGTGCATTTTCGGCAAGCAACCGATACATCTGTTCACTTTCTTGCAACTTTTTTTGTGCTTGAATCCGCTTTGTTATATCCATTGCTTGTGAGATAAACTCCGCTTTAGAACCCTCTAGCTGCGGTAAATGTGCATTATACCATTCACACGTTACACTACCGCCGCTTTTTGTTGTATTAGTATTGATAGACCTTTGTGTCACCCCTTTTGGATCAAGTACCGCTTTTACATCCGGCATCTGCTCTTGCGGCACTAATAGTTCAAAGATATTTTTACCGACAACCTCCTCTTTACTCCATCCAAATAGTTTATACGCTTGCTTATTCCAGTCTAATATTACAAAGTCTTCATCCCACACAAGTGCAGCTGCAGCAGAGTCTTCAAATATGATACGGTGGCGTATCCTGCTTTTTTCTAATTTTTCTTGGATCACTTTTTGTTTAGAGAGTGCCGTAGCTAACTCTTTTGTCTGTAGGTGCACCTCCTGTTCTAAAAGCTTGTTTTGGTTATTGAGTGTTTTGCGCTTGAGCGATTCTTCCTTTTTGATGTAGTCTAAAAGTTCGTTAAACTTATCTTGCAAAAGGCGTAACTCCACAAGATGCTCCACACCTGCGTCAATAGATTGCATGGAGTATCCTTTGACGCTACTGACTTGTCTTGTTAATCGATGCAGTGGAGCTTTTAAATATCTATTTATAAGATAAAAAAGCAGTATCGTAAGAAAAAAGCTTTTGATTAATGCATTAATCAAAAGCATATAAAACCCTACCTCCAGTCTCTCTATTACCGCTTTTGGATTAGAGGTCAACTCCACCGTTGCTAATCGGTGCAGCGTTTGATCAAAATAATACTCAAGTTCAAAACTATGTCGGTAATTCGCATCTACAGCAATCTCATAACCGCTTTTTTCACTGCTATAACGTATTTTTGCATCGGGTGTTTGTATTTGTACTTTGTAGATAATAGGCATCTTCCCTATAGCTTCAGCAATTGACGCAACCTGTACTTCGTTCAATTCCCATAGCGCCGTTTGCAAAGGCGATTTAAATATCTCCTCTAGCGTAAGTAACTCTTTATGCAACTGTTTTTTTGTATGTGAATACTCAATCCATACATGCAAAGCCGTGATCACAACAGTTAAAAAAAGATACACTCCAAGTATCCAACCATAGAGCTGTTTAGAGATACGTTTGCGCTGCATCATTACCGCTTGAAGTAGGTTTTATATCGTTGGCGCAACATATCATAGGTTCCATCAGCTTTTATCTGTGCCAACCCCTCGTTAAAATCATCACGAATCTGTTTATCTTGAAACACTACTTGATAATCTGTTGGAGTAAAAATATCATGTTCACGCCATCTCATATCTTTTGCAATTTTACCCTCATCTATTAAAAGCTGCGTATAGTAAGCAAACACATTTTCATCCAAAATCACCGCTTGTGTTCGCCCTTTGTAAAGCATATACACTTGCAACTTTTGATCGGCTTGTTCACTATATATTTTTGAATCTTTAATGCTATTTGTAAACGCATCACCAAGATAGACTCTAGCGTTTTGAAAAGCGATTGTGTGAAAGTTTGCAATATCGGTAACAGCTTGGATCGATAGATTTGCATCCTCAAGCGTAAAAACTTTATTATGATAGCGCATAAAGATATCACTATAATATCCCACCCCGTCATGGGCTTGCTGTACAAGTGAGTTTGCATCTACGAGTTTATGCTCAAACATCTGCGCGCCTCTTGCGATATTGACAAAAACCGATTTTACGCTGTGCCCTTTGCGAGAAAGTGCTTCTTTGACCACATCGATCTTAAATCCACTGTCATCTTTAAACACATAAGGAGGGATTGTGCGTGAAAATACGACACTCACCTCTTTTGCAAACGCACCGCTTATAACAATAAAAACTATAAGCAATATTTTCGCCATTATGAACCTTTTTTTATATTATAACCTATTAAGAGGATGAGCAATAGAGATATCTCATCGATATCACACAAAAGTTACGATAGCAATAGCCTTGCGAAGCAAAGAGTTTGTAGCATCAAAATCATCACGTTCACTGCCTGCTTCTAAACTTGTTATTGCCGTTTTACCGACAATAAAACGCCCCTCACTACCGTTGTTTTTTGTTCTAATACCCCAAAAACTATGCATAAAAAGCGGTTGCGCATCTTGATGGCCTATATACAGCATCACATGACCTTTCATGTACAAAAGCGTTCTAAAAGGTTTTGCCCTGTCTATGATCACCCTCTTTTTCTCTTTTGCATCCATCTTTGAAATATCGATACTTTTGCCTTGGAGCACCTGTTTGGAAGAGTTGCGGGGTAGATATATCCCAAACACTGCAAAAAAGTCCCTCATCATCGCCGAACAGTCCCGCAATCCCAAAGCCCCGCCCCAACCGTAGGGCTCTTCCATCAACTGCGATGCAACCTTATGGATATTTTCCTCTCTCATCGCAATGGGCCACAACCGTATAGCTTTTGCTCCTGCGTCAATATAGCGTTTATTTCCTGCTCTATCAAAAAGATATCTTCCCTTTGTGTCGCTACTTACAATTGTGCCTATCTTTAAATACTCTACAAAGGCATTATTTGAATAGATCGGTGCATTATCCGCAAAAGCAACATACAGCGGCTGTTTTTGTATCTTTTGAATTTGCTTTTTTGTAAGTATAGCAATATCGTTGCTACGCACCCAGCCTAGTGCAAAACTGCTCTGTACAAGCGCCCATGCTCCATCAAGAGAGTAGTGTGATATCAAAAGCGGTGAATTGATCTTAAGCAATGAGTTTTGATTATAATCAAAAGGATACCCCTCGCCCGCTTTTTTGGGGTCTTTAAAGATCGGTTGTTGCGTAGGAAAGACACGCATATGGGTATTTGAAATAGCGATCGCTTTTTTATTAACACTACCGTAAGCTTTATAGTTTGCGTTTTTTAACTGATGATCATAAAATTTTTGTGTTAAGGGCTTGAGATTTGCACCGTAGGTATCACTTTGTAGATAGATTCTACCCCACATCGCTTCAGCGATATTGTAACTCACACTCGGGCTATTCCAGGGCATAAAGTAGCGCTTATAAAACTCTTTTTGTTTAGCTTGCATAAAAGCAGCGTCCACAGTATAATCAAAGCTATAATCATCTATATTTTGTGAATAGTTATGCAAATCTTGTAGGATATAATCATCACCCGTTTTTGTACTACAGCCGCTTAGAAAGATTATGACTAAAA
>JBNJHJ010000101.1:0-6631 GCA_051748365.1 Campylobacterota bacterium | reverse complement strand
TGGGTAACATCATACACAACCCCTTTGTATGCTATATACGCTTTGTTCCCGTTTTTGCCGTTGTGCTTTTGTAACTCATTAAGTGTCATGAAAGTATCCCTTTGTCTCTACGTTTGTAATAGAGTTATTGCCACGGAAGTTTAACTTGCCGGTGGCTTTGCACTACCTAGAGTTACCCTTCAAAGTATATTTTACACCATCCTTGTGCAACTATGGAACCTTTAACAACTTTACACTCGTTTGTTTTAGGAAGAAAGTGAGCACATTTTTCACATGATTGACCGTTTTTAGGAGTCTCTTGATATTCTAACGCCTCTTTAGAACCTTTGGCATATGCCGTAGTCGTTACAAAGCTCATAAAGCCTAGAGCAGCTAAGGATTTAAAAAAATCCCTTCTTGTGTCAAACTTCATCTACTCTCCTTTTTAAAAAAAATACTAGCTTTTACAAGCAACGCAATAAACCATCATTGCATAATACAACTTAATGGCAGGTTAGGAAGATGTATATTGGGTAGTCATAGAAACAGTAAAATGAAATGGAGTGTTTGCATAATTTATCCCTCACACTTGATACTATGCGTCCCCGCTTTTTCAAAGGCTAACTTTGCTTCATCCATGTAGTTTGAATCTTTATCAAACACGACAAAGGGCGGCAGGATCTTTGTGAGTGCTTTTGAGTTGCTTCTTGCGGTGATAAAAACCAGTTTTGCCTCTTTGTCAAGTTTTGAGTGTACAAACTGCATCGCTTCGATGTTGAGCTTATTTTTATGCAGTTGTACCAGTAAGCTGTCACACTGCTTGGCATCGTAGCAAAAGATAAATCTACCCTGGGGTTTGAGCAGTTTTGCCGCTTTTGCTATAAAGTCGCTAACAGGCAAGTGGTGGTTATAACGGCTGATGTTAAGGTGTTCATTTTGGCTTTGGATCACATCAACATGGTAAAAAGGCGGGTTTGAGACGATGAGGTCAAACTTTGTACCAAAAGTATGGCTTAAAAAATCATCTTCGATGCATTCACACGCTAAGTTGTTTACTCGTGCATTAGTGCTTGTAAAAAAGATATTTTGCTTTTGTTTATCAATAGCGGTGAGTTTGCAGCCAAACTCTTTTTGTACTAGCAGTCCAACTACTCCCACGCCGCACCCTACATCAAGTAGTTGCAGGTTTTTGCGGTTTTTAAGCGCTATAAACTTCCCGATGTAGTGGTACAAAAACACTGAGTCACTGTTGTAGCAGTACCCTTTCTTTGGCTGATAGAGCGTTATCACTCTTTGAGTTCCAACTGCAAATATTTACCCGTATGGGTTTTGGTTTTTGCTACCTCTTCAGGCGTTCCCGTTGCCGTGATCTGTCCGCCTTTTGCCCCGCCTTCGGGTCCTACATCGATGATGTAGTCGGCATTTTTGATCATATCAAGATTATGTTCGATCACGATGACGGTATTGCCGTGTTCGGTGAGGTTATGCAGCACTTTTGTAAGCTTATCTACATCGTCAAAGTGTAGTCCCGTTGTAGGTTCATCCAGGATATAAAGCGTATGACCGGTATCTTTCTTGCTCAGTTCTTTGCTCAGTTTTATTCTTTGTGCTTCTCCGCCGCTAAGCGTTGTGGCGTTTTGTCCAAGGGTGATATAGCCAAGCCCCACGTCATGGAGCGTATGTAAAATCGCTGCGATTTTAGGAATCGCTTTAAAAAACTCAAACGCTTCATCAACGCTCATATCAAGCACTTGCGAAATATTTTTACCCTTAAACTCAATCTCAAGTGTTTGGGGGTTATATCTGCTGCCGTTACACGCATCACACGTTACCATCACATCGGGCAAAAAGTGCATTTCGATTTTGAGCTCACCTTCACCTTGACACTTTTCACACCGTCCGCCTTTGACGTTAAAACTAAATCGACCGGGTTTGTAGCCGCGAATCTTCGCCTCTTTGGTTTCGACAAAGAGTTTACGGATCTCATCCATGACGCCGGTGTAGGTTGCGGGGTTGCTTCGCGGCGTTCTGCCGATCGGGCTTTGATCAAGGTAGATTACTTTATCAAGCTTTTCTAGTCCTTCGATCTCTACGCCGTCAACCTTTTGTACCTTTTTGGCTCGGTTGAGTAACTCTTTTGCCGTAGGCAGGAGTGTTTGCAGTATCAGTGAACTTTTGCCGCTACCGCTAACACCTGTGATACAGACAAAATTACTCAGCGGAATCTTTACGTCAAGGTCGGTAATATTGTTGATATTGACGTTTTTGATCCCTATCCACTCACTTTGGGGGCGTCTGTAGTAGTACTCAATCTTTTTTTTACCCTTGAGATACTGCGCGGTGATGGTGTTGCTTCGCATCAGCTGTTTTGTGCTGCCGCTAAAGACGATCTCGCCGCCGAAATTTCCCGCTTTGGGTCCCACATCGATAACGTGATCGGCTTGCAGTATCGTTTCTTTGTCGTGTTCTACGACGATAACGGTATTGCCTTTATCGCGCAGTGATTGCAGCGTTCGTATAAGACGCTGCGTATCTCTTTCATGCAGTCCGATACTTGGTTCATCAAGCACGTAGATCACGCCTGTAAGTCCGCTTCCTATCTGGCTAGATATTCGTATACGCTGCGCTTCCCCGCCGCTGATAGTTCTAGCATCACGGCTAAGACTGAGATACCCAAGTCCTACATCATAGAGGAAAAAGAGCCGCTCACGGATCTCTTTGAGAATCGATTTTGCAATCATAGCTTGTTCGTTGCTAAAATACTCAAAATTCTTTTCATCGGCAAAAAATTCATGACTTTTTTCAATAGGCAAGCTAATAATATCCGCGATCGTTTTCTCGGCAACTTTGACTGCCAAAGATTGCGCATTAAGCCTGTGCCCGCCACAGCTATCGCATACTTTTTCAGTCATATAATCACCCAGATCTTTTTCATCTTTGATCATATCGTGTGCAATCTTTACCACGCCGATCCACGGTTTTTTGATGTTGTGGCGCTTCCACGTGAAGCTGATCGTTTCATTGGTTCCGTATAAAATCGCCTTTTTTTGGTGTTCGGGCAGTTGGCTGTAGGGGATATTCATATCAATATCCTCAGCTTTACAAAAGCCTGTTAAATATTTGAAATAGTAACTTTTGTTAAACCCGTACAGCAGCTTTATCGCTCCCTCTTTCAGCGGCAAATCTTTGTCTATGATGGTGTTGAGATCTAAGCTATAGCGGTGACCCAATCCGTCACAACTGCTACACGCGCCTTTAGGGGAGTTAAAAGAAAAGCTTAAGGGTTCTAGCGGTTCAAAACTGATCTTACAATCAAAACAGGCAAAATGCTCACTATAATGGATCATTCGTTTTTCAAGCCCTAACTCTTCGTGGTTAAGCACCTCTATCTCTACCTCGCCAAAGCTGAGATTGAGCGCTTTTTCAACATCTTGAGCGACTCTTGCTTTGTTGTCTTCTTTTAAAACTATTCTATCGATGACGGCTTTGATGGTGTGTTTTTTGGTTTTGCTGAGTTCAATATCTTCATCAAGGCGCACCGTAACGCCGTCTATCATCGCCCGTACAAACCCTTTTGCACGTAGCTTTTCTATTAGATCACTAAAACTTCCCTTTTTTTCATTCACCAGCGGCGCTAGGATGATCGTTTTTGCCCCCATAGGCAGTGAGTGGATCTGCTGCGTGATATCAGCAGCACTCATAGATGAGATCGGTTTGCCGCATTTGTGGCAATACTGCGTGCCCACTCTTGCATAGAGAAGGCGAAAATAATCATAGATCTCTGTGATTGTTCCAACCGTACTTCGGGGGTTTTTTGACGTTGTTTTTTGATCAATGGCGATAGCAGGTGTTAACCCTTCGATCTTATCGACTTTGGGTTTGCCTACTTTTTCCAAAAACTGTCTTGCATAGGAAGAGAGCGATTCGATGTAGCGTCGCTGTCCTTCAGCGTAGATGGTGCCAAAAGCAAGGGTTGATTTACCGCTGCCGCTAAGACCGGTGATAACCACAAGCTTATTTTTAGGGACCTTGAGGTCTATGTTTTTTAAATTATTCTCTTTTGCACCGTAGATTTCAATCATATCTTTCAAAGGACCGTCCTTGTGATAAATTCATATGTCATGTATAAAAAAATGATAGTATAGAGTATCAAAATATATCTTTTATGTTGTTTATCATTAACCTTGTCTTTAAGCCATATTCCAAAGCTAACGCCTACTAATGCGCTAATGCCCACGATAAGCCCGCTTGCATAATCGATATGTCCGTAATAACTCATACTAATAAATCCCGC
The DNA here is from genome assembly GCA_051748365.1 of Campylobacterota bacterium. Lineage (GTDB taxonomy): Bacteria > Campylobacterota > Campylobacteria > Campylobacterales > Sulfurovaceae > TCS-49. Next base: position 2,358 of record JBNJHJ010000101.1, on the reverse strand, counting down.
AAGGGAAGAAAATACAACAAAAAACAGTCCTGCACTCACGGCTTTTTTGATCGGGTAGTATAAAAATCCTACTAAGATCGGCACAATCAGCACACTTCCGCCGACTCCAAGGGAGATGGCAATAGCCCCTGCAAAAAAACCGACGATAAAAAGATAGCTTGGGTGTACATCTTTTTGTGCTTTGCTGTGTGTTGGACGAAGCATTTGCAAAATAGCAATGCCCACTAAAACAATGAATAACGCTTTGAGGGTTATGGGGCTTAAAATAGAAACGACATAACCGCTAAAAAGCGCGCCAAAGGCACCGCCGACTCCTACAAGCATCGAGCTGTCGATCTGCAGTGTCTTTTTTTTGTAGTTGAGGTAAGAGCCAAAGATTGAGCTAAACACCATCTGTACTACAGAGATTCCGATTGCTGTTTTGATATCGATGCCTATCATCAACAAAAGCGGCACAAGCACAAACCCGCCGCCCACTCCGAAAAATCCAGAAATAGCCCCGACAAACACTCCTAATGCAATGAGCATAACGACCTTTTTTTGATGCAATTATAGCATCTTAACGCAGAAAATTATTAACCACTTTTAAATAAAATATTTATGAAGAATATTTATTAAACTGTATAAGTATTAAATTTTTATGTTTTCGTTTGATAAACTGTGGATATTATTTAATTTGAAACTTAGTTGTGAAAAAACAGGGATTTTTGGAATTCGCATGATAACTTTTTGTGATTTTGGAAGAAACTGAGAGATTGATTAAGTTTTGATTTGATAAAATAGGTTACATCAATTATAACAAGGAGAAAATGATGAAAAAGATATTGGCAAGTTCAGCAGTTGCTGCAACACTACTATTTACAGGGTGTATCGGTGGGGGAGAACCTGAAACTACAGAAGATGCGTATGTAAATCCTGAGCTTAAAGGTGCTCCACAGTGGGTTATGATGCCACAGGTTGAGGGAAGTATCTCAGAAGTGGGAAGTGCAAAACCAAATGCTGCTAATGATATCGGGTTTCAAAGAAATATGGCTATGGCAGATGCAAGAGACAACTTAGCAAGACAGATTGAAACAAATGTAGGTAACATGATCAAAACATATACAGCAACTACAGGCGGCGGTGAAAGCGGTACGTATGATAGTGCAAACGAAGCGGTAAGCAAGCAAGTTGCTAGTCAAACATTAAGCGGAACGGTTGTAAAAGATACGTGGATGAGTAGAAGCGGTACTTTATATGTACTCATGGCAGTTGATACCGAAGCGGTGATCGATGCGATGGATAAACCGTTAGCTGCGAGTACAAGCTTTGGAAATGATGAAGCGCTGTATCAGCAGTTTAAAGCTTCAAAAGCACAAGGTGACTTATCTGAAGAGTTGGAAAAACTGAACAGATAATGACTTTGATTCTTTGGCATTCTCACAGCGAGGGTGTCAAAGATAGAGGTAAGGACTAAGGGGTAGTCTTTGCCTCTATCTTTAAGATTTTATAAGGGGTTTTTTTGAAAAAATTTATTATTGCTATTTTTTTAGTGCAGGGGTTGTTTGCGCAAAGTTCGGATTTTGAGTCGTACAAAAATGAGTTTGATCAATACTCAAAGCAGATGCAAAATGAGTTTGAAGATTATAAACGTGTATATATGGAAGAGTTTACTGCGTTTAAAAAAGAGGTGGCAAAACATTGGCCTACCGAAGATATAACGACAAAAGACACATGGGTGGAGTATTCGCAAGATCTGCAAGAGAAAAAGGTGGTGGATTATGAAAACGGCAACATCTCTTTGGAAGTGATTGCACAAAACGAAAAAGAAGCAAAAGAAAAGCTTGCTAATATGGTAGAACAGCTCAAAGGCGATACGACCGTTTCAGCGTATGAAAAAGATAAGATTGAACAAAACGCACTGCAAAAGCTAGGGCAGAAAAAAGAAAAGATCCAAGAGGTACCGATGGTGTCTGATGTAATATCGGTACAGCAGTTACAAAAGAAAAAAGAGGATGTGAAAAAACAAGACCTTAAAGTAACAATGCACAAAGATAAAAAGATTTATAAACACGATATCAAGCTACCGCCGGATTCTATTATGAAAAAAGCAGATACGTTTAAACCTAGTGTGCAAAAAAATAGTCAAAAAAACAAAGTTCCCGCAAATTTAGTCTTTGCAATTATGCACTCAGAAAGCTCTTTTAACCCTATGGCAAGATCACATATCCCGGCGTTTGGATTGATGCAAATCGTGCCAAATTCAGCGGGAAAAGATGTGAATAACTTTTTGCGTGGACAAAAAGTGGCACCAAGTAGCAACTTTTTATACAATCCCGACAATAGTATCTTGTTTGGGTCTACCTATCTGCATATCTT
>JBNJHJ010000100.1:0-6689 GCA_051748365.1 Campylobacterota bacterium | reverse complement strand
TAAGGGGAAAAAGAATAGATACTACATTATTAAAAGTTTTAAAGATGAGGATAACAATTGATAGATTTTTGGCAAAATATATATACACACTTTGACCCTGTTGCCTTTTCACTAGGTTCTTTTAGCGTCCACTGGTACGGCATTATGTATGTAACGGCACTGCTTGTTGCACTCATTGCAGCAAAATGGTACGCACAAAAAGACAACTTTCCAATTAGCAAAGACGAGCTTGATACCTATTTTATCTATGTCGAAATCGGTGTGATTGTGGGGGCACGAGTAGGCTATATCTTCATCTATTCCAACGACTTGCCCTACTACCTAAACTACCCGTGGCAAATGTTTAACCCCTTTATCGGCGGCCAATTTAGCGGTATCAGCGGGATGAGTTACCATGGAGCGATTATCGGATTTTTACTAGGAACATGGCTATTTACCCTAAGGCACAAATTTTCTTTTAACAAACTGATGGACCTTGTAGCTTTGAGTGTTCCTGTTGGCTATACCTTTGGGCGTATCGGCAACTTTTTAAACCAAGAGCTCATCGGCAGAGAAACCTCTCTGAGTATCGGCGTGTATGTAAACGATACCCTACGCCACCCTTCACAACTGTATGAAGCGCTGCTAGAGGGGGTAGTGATTGCTGTAATTTTATATTTTTACCGCTACAAACAAAAAGTTGACGGCGAACTGATAGCACTCTATGCATTTTTATATGGGGTGATGCGTATCGTTGCGGAGTTTTTCAGGATGCCCGATATCCAGATCGGCTATCTTTGCTGCGGTGCAACGATGGGACAACTACTAAGCATCAGCATGGTTGTAGCGGGGATTGGATATTTTTTGTATCTGCGAAAAGATCTCCTTGGAATAAAACGCTAAGTTTTACATCCAATCAATCACCTTCTCAACCTCCTCAACGACAAAAAGCTTGAGTTTTGAATCACATTTACTCGGCACAATTGCGTTACTAAAGCCCTGTGCAACCGCTTCGTTTAGGCGCACTTCTAGGCTACTAACGCTTCGTATATCTCCTGTTAAGCTCACCTCTCCGATAAAAAGGCTATCGCGACTCAGCGCGCGGTTTCGAAAACTGCTTAAAATCGCAGCAACGATCGCCAAATCCGCTGCCGTTTCACTGACTTTGATCCCGCCTGCAATGTTAATAAAAACATCATACTGATTAAAAGGCAGATCAAGCTTTTTTTCAAGCAGCGCTAAAAGCATCGTTAAACGGTTTGAATCAAATCCGTTAGAACTTCGCTTAGGGTTACCGTACGCATCACTCACAAGCGCTTGCACCTCAATAGTTATGGGGCGGCTTCCCTCCATCACAACCGTCAATGCCGAGCCTGATTGGTTTTTTGAATTGGAAAAGAATTTAAAATTTTTCGTACTCTCAAGCCCATTTTTGGTCATCTCAAAGATACCGATTTCGCTTGTATTTCCAAAACGGTTTTTAAACCCTCGCAGCAACCGTATATCTTTTGTAGCATCACCGTCAAAATACAGCACCGTATCAACCATGTGCTCAAGAACACGCGGCCCTGCTATAGAGCCGTCTTTTGTGATATGCCCTATAATAAAGATCGGAATCATCTTCTCTTTTGCAATACGCATCAATTCAAAGGTAATCGCGCGCACCTGCGAAACACTACCGGGAGCAGAACTCACCTCCTCTTGATAGATAGTTTGGATAGAATCGATGATCATCAGTTCATATCCCTTTGAACCAAACTCTTGCAAGATCAATTCAAGCTTGATCTCAGGCAGCAAGAAAAGATCTTTCTCATTAGCCTCTAACCGATTAGCGCGAATCTTAATCTGTCCAAGCGATTCCTCTCCGCTGACGTAGAGCACTTTTTTATTATGTTTGGCTAAATTACCCGCTACTTTTAGAAGCAGCGTAGATTTTCCTATCCCGGGACTTCCGCCTATAAGAACTAAAGATCCCGGCACAATCCCGCCGCCAAGGACAAGATCAAATTCACTATCATAAGAGCTAAAGCGGGTTACATCATCTTCTTTGATATCAACAATTGAGATCGCTTGAGCCTTTGCACTGCTTTGCATATTTGTGTGCTTTAAACTCTCAATCTGTGAAGAGTTAAGTTCAACTAAACTCTCCCATGCCCCGCAGTTAGAGCATTTTCCCATCCATTTAGGAGTTTGAAATCCACAATGCTGGCATTCAAAAAGACTCTTTTTTTTTGCCATCAATACTCTCTCTCTATCATCTGCTTAGCAATATCTACTAAATACTCTTCCCCTTTGTCATGCATCTTGTGCACCGCTTCCTCGATCAACCTTTGTGCTTGATTAAAACTTTTTTCAATAGCTTTGTGATGCTGCATCTGCTGCTTTATCCACTTTTGTTGCTGTGAATCTAAAGGTTTACCGTGAAAACTCACAAGCTTTTTTTTCCCCTCTTGGTCTAACTTTTCATACAGATAGATATAGGGCAAAGTGCATTTTCCCTCGACAAAATCATTGAGTGCGGGTTTTCCTAGCGTTTTACTATCACTTGTTATATCTAAAATATCATCTACGATTTGAAACGCTAACCCTAAATTTTTGCCGTACGTAGCATAATCATACTCCTCTTTTTTAGCCAAAATCGCACCGACTTTTGCACTAGCTTCAATTAAGATCGCCGTTTTTTTATAGATCATATCCATATACAATGCTTCATCAAAATTAAACTGCTTTGCCAATTCGACATCTTCTAACTCACCGATGGAAAGTTTCGTAACTGCGTCACTGACAGCTTGCGCTACTTTCACTTCACATTTTGTTAGTTCAAAATACGCCTTTGAATACAAAATATCTCCAAGCATAATCGCATGCTTATTCCCATAGATCGCATTAATAGATTTTACGCCGCGCCTGCTATCTGCGTCATCGATCACATCATCATGCAGCAAGCTTGCTGCGTGGATCAATTCAACAATAGCAGCAACTTTTACCGCTTCTTCATTTTGCGCAATCTTTAAAAGCAGTTTTGCACGAAGACGTTTGCCTGCGGGCAGTTTTTGATACAGTGCCGTTATATTATCATCGCCTATACTTGCAACTATATTTAATATTTCACTCTCAACCTGTTCAATCATACCATCTCCTGCTCATTATATATAAATTTATCGAAACCTCTGCACCTGCATATTGGTTCGGTCGTTATCTTTTATAAAAAGTTCAAAATACGCTTCTTGGTTTGCATCGTCAAACTCTTTAAAAACGATAAGCATGTAGGGGTTTTGCTTTTCACCGTCGACTTTTGGCAGCAGCTCTAGATTAAAACTATCCATCCCGCGTCTTGCAAAAAGTACGTGGTGATGATTAAATCGGTCGTATTTAATCGTTACGGTTAACCCCTCATTGGCAAAAAGGGTCCACCTCAAAATAAACTCTCGCTGCACCACCCCGCCGCCGTTTGGCAACTCTTCATGAAACAATATACGGTAGGGTTCATCTTTTATCAGTTTCACATCTTGTGTTTTATTCCACTGCCCAAATGCAAAGCTACTACACAGTAGCAGTGCAAGGATAAACCTATTCATTACGAGAAACTATACTCCCTACGGTTTCTATATATAAACTTGTTTTAATATTTTCTACAGCATCGTCAAACTCATAATTCATAGAGCTGACTTTTTGTTCTAACTTCTCTTCTAAACCATGCTCTTCAAGCAGCTTCTCCGCAGCAGCAAAACGTTGGAACAGCTTATCAAGCTCATCTTCTACTAAATTTTTATTCGCCGCGTACACTATCTCAAAAAACTTTTGCTTCGGGCTTCCGCCGCTAAATACATCTTCATCTTGGAAAATATCCATATAGTTTTTCATCATCTCTCCTACTTTTGTAATGGGCTAGCTTGAATTACAAAACCTCTTTTGTCGGGTAAAATCAATTCATATGAAGCTTGTTTCACCAAAGCATCTTTACCCAATTTAAATTTCAACAACTGCATAACCTCTTTTGCTCTAGCGCGCGCTAATCCAAGCGGCGCAATATCTTCTAACTGCTTGATATGGTGATTTTGAATATGAAGCTTTTGCAAAATATCGCTATCAATCTTTTTTAATCCCGATATTACGGCAAAATCATGCTTATCCACTACCCCGATAACATCATATGCATATGCAGTGCCGTATTTGTTGATAAAAGCTAACACCTTATCTTGGCACTTTTTATCCATATAATAACTGCCTAGCCTATGGTCACTGCATGTAAGCGTAAATTTTACCTCTTTTGAGCTATCTTGAACTTGATTTCGTGCTTTGGCATTCTCTTTTTGCTTTGGCAACGCTTTGGTTTCACTCTTATCACTGCTACTTTGTGGTTGTGTATCTTCATTTTGAAGCTGGCTAATCTGTTGTTTTAACCTCTCAAGCTGCTGTGATGCAACCTCTTTTTTCATATAGTTTTGTTTCGTTGTCTCATCAAGATCCTCAAAGTTACACTGTTTGTTTTCACTTACTCCATCTTTTGATCCCACATCATTTACAGATCCATCTTCTTGTAGTTTCGCGCTAAGTTCTCGCTGTTTTTGCTTCAGCGTCGCAATTTCTCTATCTTTTTCATAGACTTGACTACGGTATCTCGCCACTTCACGCTCTTTATCGTTATATGTTTCTATACTGATATACTCGCTTTTTAGCGTCTTTTTATCGACCCCGTCAAAGTTTCCTTTTTGCACTCCAAAAACGATTAATACAATTATAACAACTACAAGTACTGCATTGAGCAGCAGTGATAATTTTTGTGAATCCATCCTCTATTAGCCCCCTTTTTTTGTAATTATATCATGTAATTTTTTCTTTCCTGCTTCAACGCCCGGCTGATTGTACGTATCTATATCTAAAAACACTCCGCAAACGGCAGTAAGAACCTCATAATAATAGATCAAATACCCTACGCTCTCTTCATCCAATCGATTAATCTCAATCAGATCCGTTCCCACACCCTGTTCTGTCACCGATTCAAGCGTTGCATCGCATTGGGCATTGATCACCGTTTGCAGCGTCTTGCCGTTTACAAAATCGGTTTTTTCCAACAACTCATAGCTGAGTTTGGGCACCTCTATGGGAATATCAAAATGCTTTAACTTAATAAAAGTCACCGTCTTATCTCGCGGTCCCTCTACGATAAGCTGTAAAAATGAGTGCTGATCAATCGATCCTATCAATCCAACGGGGGTAAACCCTACACGCTTGCCGCTAGTATTTACTTTACCTAAACTCTCACCCCAAAGTTGAATATACCATTTATTAAAGCTTTCAAACAATGAAGAGTAGGAAAACAAAACATTGATATTGGCACCGCAACTTGTTAAGTAATGTGCCTTTTCATAGATATTGTGCGTATGCTCTTGTTCAAAAAATTTTTGTCTAAAATCATTTGCTCCGCCAAGCAGCTGCTTGATATCATAGCCTAGTATCGATAGCGGTACCAACCCCACACTGCTCAAAACCGAAAATCTTCCACCAACGTTTGCCGGGATTTCAAAACACTCCACGTCAAGTTTTTGTGCAAGCTGCTGCAAAGGCGATCCATGATCGCTGATAACGGCAACATGCTCTTTATACTCTGTTATTAGTGAGCGCTGCTTGACGTAATTGACAAGATATTTTGCCAATGATATCGTCTCAACGGTAGATCCTGATTTTGATATAACCAAAAACAGTGCCCGATCAAAATCGATATGTTTTAGATTGTCAAGCAAGAAGATAGGGTCTAGATTTTCTAAAAAATGGATATTGATAACGCTTCTATTTTTACTAAATCGAAGCAGGTCATCTACTGCTCTTGTTCCAAGCGATGATCCCCCAATTCCTACGACTACGAGATCTTTAACTCTATTATGTGAAATCAACGGATTATTTTTCTTAAACGCTTCAATCTGATCGATCAACTTTTTTTGAGAGATCGGCAGGTCAAAAAATCCGACATCCCCACTTTTTTGTTGGCTCACGATCTTTTGGTGAACCCTGCTATAATCTTGATTTTCTACCTCAAACCATCTGGTACAACTTACCATCTCTTTCATCTCCTACATCTGCCTATAAGCATTATAGATAAAATCCACAAACTTTTCATTTGCGTTGAGACAATTACAAACTATGTAGTTTTTAATGCCGACTTCGTGGGCAATCTCTTTGTACTCGATCTTCAGTTCAAACACACTCTCACTGTTATCGACTGTAAATGCGATAGGATAGACGATAACGTTTTTATTCTCTACCTCTTGCAATTTTGTATCTAAACTCGGTTCAAGCCACTTTCCTTTGCCCACTTTTGACTGATATGCCAGATGGATTTTGCCATAGTTTGTTAACTTTTTGGAGACAAGACCGACGGTTTGTTCGATATGATTTTGATAGGGATCCCCTTTTTTTACTATCGATTGCGGCAAACCGTGAGCAGAAAAGATCACATCGTATCCGGGGTATTTATCAAGCTTTTTTTGAATCTGCCTTGCAACGGCTTCAAGATACCCTTTTTGCTCAAAATAGTGATCAATCGTAAAAATTTTGGGTTTGTAATCAAGCTTTGCTAAATTGTGATAAATATCTTCTATGGAAGATTTAGTCGTTGTGGTGGAGTATTGTGGGTACATCGGAAAAAGGTATACCTCTTGCACGCCCTGTTCTTTGAGTTTTGGCAACACATCATTTGCAAACGGCGGTGT
>JBNJHJ010000099.1:0-6784 GCA_051748365.1 Campylobacterota bacterium | reverse complement strand
TCGTAAAATCCCTGCGCATCGAAGCCTGTTTTGTGCCCCTGGCCAAATCCACGGTAAAACCCCTGTGGCCTGTGGCGATCTTTTTTTCGGTGCGGGGCAAGGCGATATCGATGTCTTTGTATTTGTAGACAAAAAAGCTTTTGCCCACGCCTTTGGCGCCAAGAGCGCGCATGAGCGCGTCAAACTCTTTCGGGCTGCAGCCGTGGATTTCAAGATCAAAATCATGGCACGGACGGCCAAGCAGCGCGTCTCGTACCGCACCGCCCACGACGTAGGGCTGCAGTCCCTCTTTGCGGAAAAAATCACGCAAAAACAGCAGGGTTTCCTGAAGCTTTGTATCGGTGTGTACAAAGAAAGAATCTAATGCTTTTTTAATGTATCCAGCCTTTCATCAAGCGTGGAGAGGACGTATTCTAAGAAGTTGATCGTCAGATCGAGTTTGGCTTCGAGGTTTTGGTTGTTTGGGGATTGAAACCCTTCAAAAAGCACCAGCAGGCGTTCGCGCATATTTTCAAGGTATTTGATCTCTTCGCTTCTGTCTTTGGTGGCGTTGAGTTCGAAGTGTTCGTTGACGGTGTCGGTATCCCGGGGGTTTGCATCAGGCTGCGTATGCCCGCTTTGGGGCTCTTCCTGCTTTGCCGGAGTGCTTTCTTCGGTGGCGGGCCGATTTTGTTCTTTTGGTTTTGTAAAATTTTCCACGGCTTCTTTTTGGTTTTGCTGCACCTTTTGTTCATCGCCGCCGGAGCTTTTTTCTATCTCATCCAGCGTTGAGAGTATCACATCTTTTAGTTCCAAATCAACCACCTTTCAAATTCGGCAAATTCCACTTCGTCTTCCATCTTTACAAAAAAATCTTTCATCTGCGTATCAACGCCGTCAAAACGCCTGTGAATACCCGAAAGCCGCTTGACAGCGACTCTGGCGTCTTTATTGTCGGGGTCCTGTTTTAAGATCTCTTTGTAAATCTGCAGGGCTTCATCTTTAAGACCCTGCAGTTCGTAAATGGAAGCAAGCGTTACGGTGCTCATGGCTACTTTGAGGCAAAATCGGCAATAATGGAGCCTATTTCACTGGTAGAACACACTTCTTTGGCGTCAAATTCGCTCAAATCCTGGGTTCTGTACCCTTTGTGCAGGACTTTTTTGATCGCCGCGTCGATCTTGTCTGCACCACCGTGTTCTTTTAAAGCGTAGCGAAGCATCATCGCCGCGCTTGAGATCGTGGCAAGCGGGTTGGAAATGCCCTGTCCCGCGATATCGGGGGCTGAGCCGTGGATGGGTTCAAACAGCCCGACCTTGTCGCCCACAGAAGCCGAGGGCAGCAGACCGATGGAACCGCTGAGCATACTGGCTTCATCACTGAGGATGTCGCCGAAGATGTTGCCTGTCAGGATCACGTCAAATTGTCTGGGGTTGCGTACCAGCTGCATGGCCGCGTTGTCTACGTACATGTGGCTTAGTTCTACTTCGGGGTAATCTTTGGCTACCTCCTCGACCGTTTCGCGCCACAGCTGGCTGACTTCAAGGACGTTGGCCTTGTCTACAGAACAGACCTTTTTGCCCCGTGCCATAGCGGTATCAAAAGCGACCTTGGCGATACGCTCAATCTCGTCTTTGCTGTAGACCATGGTGTTGTAAGCTCTGTCGGCTTCCTTGGCTCTTGGCTGGCCGAAGTAAATACCGCCTGTGAGTTCGCGCACGACCATGAGATCGACGCCTTTGATCACTTCGGGTTTGAGGCTGCTGGCGTTGATGAGTTCGTCATACACCATAGCCGGACGGAGATTGGCATAAGTGCCCATGGCTTTTCGAAGGCCCAAAAGTCCCGTTTCGGGGCGCTTGTCTCTTGGTAGGCCGTCCCATTTGGGGCCGCCGATGGCGCCAAAAAGCACGGCGTCGCTGTCTTTGACGCCTTTGATCGTGCTTTCAGGAAGCGGAACGCCCGTTTCGTCGATGGCGGCACCGCCAAGGAGGTACTCTTTGTAGTTGAAATTGATATTTTCAGTAACCGCGACGGCGTCAAGGACCTTGATCGCTTCTTCCACGATCTCGGGACCGATGCCGTCACCTTTGATGACTGCAATTTCGTAACGTTTACTCATTTATCACCTTTTTGGCATAGTTTATCAATCCGCCTTCATTAACCAGGCGCTGCATGAATTCGGGGATGGGTGTGAACGTGTATTGTTCATTTTTGCTTTTGTTGACAATGACGCCTTTTTCCATATCGACTTCCAGCGTGTCGCCCTCATCGATCTGGTCGGCCCGGGCGACTTCAAAAATGGGCAGTCCCATGTTAAACGCGTTTCTGTAAAAAATACGCGCAAACGTTTTGGCGATCACGGCTGAAACACCAGCGGCTTTGAGCGCTATGGGAGCGTGTTCGCGGCTGGACCCGCAGCCAAAATTTTCACCGGCCACGACAAGGTCGCCGGGAGTCATTTTGTCCGTAAACCCGGGGTCGGCGTCTTCCATGACGTGCTTTGCCAACTCTTTTGGGTCTGAATTGTTAAGGTATCTGGCGGCGATGATCAGATCGGTATCGATATTGTCGCCGTATTTCCAAACTTTTCCGGTAATCATACACATCTCCGTGGGGTTTTAGTGGTGCGATTATATCGAAAAGCTGCTTAAAATGTTTGCAAAAGGATATGCAGTGGGCTGTGGGAATGATACCTTTACCGGGTGGGGTAGAGGGTGTTGATTGAGTCTAAAGCACTATTTAAATATAATAGAACTTATATAGCTTTGCAAATAATAGAGGATTATATTTCAGCCTTTGAGTGGGAAAAAGCAACACTGTAAAGCCGGCAAACTGTAAGCAAAAAAATTCTTTTGCAATTTGCAATATTGACAATACTATGAAATTAATATATACTTTTTAATATATTCCAATTAGGAAGGACTTCATTATGTCGGCAGTAGCAAAAGTGTTTAAAAACGGACAGAGTCAAGCTATACGCATACCCAAAGAGTTTCGTGTCGATACGCAGGAGGTCTACATCGAAAAAGTCGGCAATTCACTTGTGATAAAACCCAAAAGCGCAAGCAAATGGGATCAGTTTTTTGATCATTTAGAAAAAGTAGATACAAAAGACTTTTTGCAAGAAAGATATCAACCAAAACAGCAAAACAGAGAGCTTTTTTAATGGTTTATATGCTTGATACAAATACATGCGGATATATTATCAGAAACAAACCGGAATATATCAAACAAAAGCTAAAAGATGTAGAAAACAAGCATACCTTAGCGCTGTCTTCAATCGTCGGATCGGAGCTTTTTTTTGGAGCAAAGAAAAAAGGAAGCGCAAAACTCAATAAAATAGTGTCAGAGTTTGTCGAAAACTTTGTTGTTTTAGATTATGATAAAGCAGCGGCAAAAGAGTATGCAGCGATTCGAAGCGATTTGGAGAAAAAAGGTACCCCAATAGGAGCAAATGATTTGTTTATCGCTTCACATGCTAAGGCTATAGGTGCAGTATTGGTGACCAATAACCAAAAAGAGTTTGAAAAAGTTAAGGGACTAAAGCTTGAAAATTGGGCGTGAGAACAGCTGTAAGGGTTCCTTGGCTTACGCTTCCCATGGGCATACAAACATAGATAATCACAACTTTTTATCTAACTTATCTAAAATCTGCATTCCTTTTTGGGTACTGCCTTTTGAAGCTTTTATATCAAATCTTGTTTTTGCATCAAACTGTGCAAGTGCAACTGTTGCGAATTCATCAAAAAGCTTATTTAAGCTGACACCTTGCTCCTTGGCGTACTGTTTTAATCGCTCATGTTTAGAATCCGGCATTCTTAGTGTGATCGTACTCATGAAATCTCCTTTATAAAATCTTCCGGTGTAGTAATCTTATGTCCAAATATAAGCTCTGCATTTTTAAAGTCTTTAGCATTGTAAGTGATAATAGCTTCCGCCCCACTTGCAACGGCCAACTCTACTACAAAATTATCATTTTCATCTTTTAAATTAGGACGCCACATATAGTAAATCTCATTCCATGTGCAAGTTGAGAGATACGCTTCAAAAAGTTCGCTTTGTTCTGTCAGGTTCAAAGGTGTCACGCTTTGAATTTTTTTTCTTTTCATAACATCCTCATATTCTCTAAAAAGTGCTTCACTTATCTGAGGAGCAAGCTTCGCCTGAAAAACAAATCTTAATAGCTCTCTTGCCTTGCTATCTTTTGTGATAAGTGCAGAGATCCATACGCTTGTGTCAATTACAATTTTCATGTGTATATGATAGCATATATACATTCACAAATCAAGTTCATATCCAAAAAGCGGTCCCCACGCACAATGGATGCGCACTTTTACGAAGTGCGATAGAGACTATTTGTTGTTTCCCGGGTGATATCACGGCAGAGTATGTCGATTTTATCTTTGCTGATATTGATCTGTTTGATAGTTTTGATACTGTGCAGCCAGGGTAGAGGAAATGTTTGCAGGCGATAGATCAAAACGTCTTTTTCAAGAAATGCTTTTTTGCTTGAAATTGAAAGGATATCTTGCCAGTCAAATTGTTCGTAATAACAAAAGCAGAAAAGATCAAAGATATCTTTTTCCTCGTCTCTATCGTTAATCGCGTTAATTTTGTTGGTAAGTATGTTCAGTTTGTTGTCGACTCTGATATTGTCAATAATTTTGCTTTTTTTATAGCGGTAGACCCGGTCATTGACAAAATCGATCTGCAGAGTATCGTTGATGATTGCTCTGTAAAAGTCGCGTGCGTTGACTATGGTTTTGATCGTAAAGTTGTTTTGCAGTAGGTGCTGGATGATCTCGTCAATATCTTCATGAAAATTGTGCCCGTTGCTAACAAAAAAATCCAGATCATCAGAATACCTTGCATCATAATAAAAGCGGTGCAGCGCAGTGCCTCCGGTGAGATAAAAGGCGTTATCAAAACTGTTTACAAACTTTAAAATATCATCCTGCAAAAGATACAGTTTTGTGTAGTCTAAAGTTTTCGCCACTGCAATCCTTTGATATCGTGGTCCTCACCAAGCAGGAGTGATCGAAGTATGAGGATATGTTTTTGCATATATCTGCTTTGGTGCTTTATATTGATGCAATCAAAAAAATCTTTCAAGTCCTGAAGCTCAAACATCTGCAAATCGCTGAGTTTATCACTGGAGTTGTAAAGAATCTTGGAAAACAGCTTTTGCCTGACTTTTTTATCGTTTGAATGCAGGGTTTGTAAGAGTTTTTCTTCGGATATATCATAATCCCAGAAACATTCTTGTTTGATTCTTTTAAAATCCATTTTTTATCGGTTCCTTTTTTGGCGTACCACGATGTTTCATGGATTATTGTATCAAAATCTTATGCGTTTAGAACAATGCCAAATAATACGTAAGAAGATACTTGCCCCATTGCAGGGATGTTAAGCTACTTTTTGATAATCGCGTATATCTATTTCTACACCGCTTTTCAAAATCTCTTTTGCTTTTAGTAAAAGTTCTTTGTTCAAAAAGGGTCCGACCCTCAAAACATTAAGATTGACTAAACATTTTTGTTGGTGTATAATTGACAAAAGGCGTTTTATGGGACAAATTGATGTAGAAAAAGAAAAAATATCACTTGCAAAGTACGGATTGGGTGTTTTGGTAAGTATAATACTAGCATTGACAGGTTGGATAGCTACTGTTTATACGAGTACGGCATTAGTTTTGGTTTTGGCTGGTTTTATAGTACTAATTATTAGTATTATTATCTCTATAATACTGTTAAAATATATTTTTAAAAAAATAGAATCATTAAAGGATTTATGATGAATACAATTATAGCTTATATGGCTGTGTTTGCGACTATGGGATTTATTCTTTATTTTGCTTATGAGATGAAAAAATTTACAGATAAAAAAACATAATGTAAATATTTATCGAATTTATTGTTATAGCTATTGAAAACTACATTACGAAAGTCCCTGGGGTAATAGTAGACGATTGTCAGTAAAAGCAGTGCCAAAAAATTGTCAAAAAGGGTCCGACCCTTAAAATCATGAAACCGACCCGTTTGGCATGAAGCAGCGGCGAAAAAATCCAAACATGATATAATAAGTCATAAATTACCATAAAGGTCAGACAATGGGAGCTTTAAAAATAGAAGATTTTAATTACACTTATGATGACTACAAGCAGTGGCAAGGTGATTGGGAGTTGATAGAGGGTGTGCCCCTGTCGATGAGTCCCGCACCGATGCGAAAACACCAAAGTATAGCTAGTGAGATTATCAGGCAATTTGGGAATCAACTAGATAGTTGTACAGAGTGTGAAGTGCTAGGAGAGGTTGATTACAAGATAGATGAAAATACGATCTTGCGACCTGATATCGCTCTTACGTGTAATGAAACCAATGAAAACTATCTCACAAAAGCTCCCCAGATAATAGTAGAGATTATCAGTAAAACAAGTGCAAAACGCGATGAAGTGTATAAATTTGACATATATCAAGCTGAGAAAGTAGGCTACTATGTCATAGTATATCCAGATGATTTAAGAGCAAAAGTCTACAAACTTGATGGCAAAGAGTATGATAAACAGGGGGATTTTACGATGGAGAGTTATGATTTTGAACAGACAAGCTGCAATGTACGTTTAGATTTTGCAAAAGTGTTTGCAAGGTTTAGAAGATGAGGTACCGATTCTTTTTTCTATAAAGGGATCCCTTATGTGCATATACATGCTGCAGCATATCCCCGGGAGTTCTTGCCCCATAGCAGGGATGTTAATTTTCAAAAAGGGTCCGACCCTCGCGCTGTCCAAAAGATTTAGAAGATA
>JBNJHJ010000098.1:0-6809 GCA_051748365.1 Campylobacterota bacterium | reverse complement strand
TGCGCAACTTTTAAAAACATACCCTAACTTGTTTGCTACATCCATCAAAAATCGGTGTCTAAGTAGAAAGAAAAATCCTTTTTTATACCATGCGATCCCGTATTTTTTGGCAATATCGGCTCGCACCTCTTCAATCACCGTATCGGTGGGCAAAGAGTTAGGACACACGTCAGTGCAGTGGGTGCACAAAAAACAGCTTTCAAAGATATCTTTTGCATTTTTATCAAGAGGAAGTTCTCCTCTTTTGTACGCACCAAGAAGGTCTAAAAACCCTCTTGGGCTTGTGACTTCGTCATTGTTTACTAAATTTATCGTGCACCCGGGAGTGCATTTTCCACACTTGATACACTCATCGGTTATACTGGTATAATCAAATAGTTTAGGCTGCATTGAAATTCCTACGCTCAAAGCCCGAAAAGGGGCTTTTAGTATTTTTGAAAGTATAGCATAGATGGTTTATAGAAAAATTAGACCGTTTTACTAAAGGTTTTTTTACTGCTTGCATGCTTTTTCATATACGCATCAAAAGGCATTGCAATATTTCGCACAACCATCGTTCCTGTTTGGCTAACTTTGATATGTGTAGCATCGATACTTACAAGTCCTTCGTCGATAAATGTATCTAATTGCGCAATTGCATCTTTGAAGTACTCATTAAAATCGATGCCAAACTCTTTTTCTACCCGCTTTTTATCAATCGCAAAGTTTGCCATCAGCTCCATAATCACCGATTTGCGGATCATATCATCTTCATTAAGCTCTACGCCTCGCCAAAAGGGAAGTTTGCCTGCATCGATCGCTTCTTCATACTCTGCCATCTCTTTGTAATTTTGCGCATAATAGGTTGGTCCCTCACCGATACTGGTTAATCCTATTCCTACTAAATCGGTACCGCCTTTTGTGGTGTAGCCCTGAAAATTTCGGTGTAGTTCCCCTTTAGCTAGAGATAAAAAGAGTTCATCGTCCTCTTTTGCAAAATGATCCATTCCAATCATCTTGTAATCGCTATTTTGAAAAAACTCAATGGTGTGTTTGAGAATTTGTAATTTTGTTTGTGGGGTGGGAAGTGTCGTTTCATCGATCTTGCGCATCGTTTTTTTCATCCACGGTACATGTGCGTAGTTAAACACCGCCAATCGATCGGGATCTAATGTTTTAGTCAACTCCAGCGTATGGGCAAAGCCTTCAAAAGTTTGATAGGGAAGTCCGTAGATAAGATCGATATTGATACTACTAACTCCATATTTTCTTGCTAAATCCACACTTTGTTTGGTCACTTCATAGCTTTGAACGCGGTGTACGGCTTCTTGAACTTTTGGATCAAAATCTTGAACTCCAAAACTGATTCTGTTAAAGCCGTGCTTTGCAAAAACCTGCATCTGCTCTTCATTGAAAAATCTCGGGTCGATCTCACAACTTATCTCTGCTTCTTTATCAAAATGAAAGTGCTGTTTGAGATAATTCATGATCGTATCAAGCATCGATGCAGAGAAAAAGGTCGGAGTTCCGCCGCCAAAGTGAAACTGTGTGACGATTTTGTCTTGCGGGATCTGTTTGCTTAGTAGCGTAATCTCTTTTTGAAGATATTCTAAGTAGCGATCCATCTTGGTCTGTTTTGACGTGTATACAACGTTACATCCACAAAAGTAACACGCACTTCTGCAAAAGGGGATATGCAGATACAAAGAGAGGTCTCTATTGCTTGGCAGTGTATTGAGGTAGTTTATGTAGCTTTCATATTGAAACTTTTCGCTAAACTCTACGGCCGTGGGATAGCTCGTGTACCGTGGACCGGGTTTAGAAAATTTTGCGTATTTTTGAAAATCAACCATTATCTTATTCTTGCCTTTATAGTTTTAAAAATTTTTCTTCGATGGTATAGGTTTTTAAGTATTCAGGATCTTTCAATCCAAGCTCTTTTGCCCATTTATTGCTAATAAGTTTGTATTGTAGCGTAACCTTTGCTTTTGTTGCCCCCTCGGCGATCGCAAAATCGACAACTCTTTTTTCATTGACTTTTAACCGAGTGTCGCTGAGAACTTGTTGGGCAAGTTGTGAGATCGTTTCTTCTCCATCTTTATCGCCAAATGTTGCTTTAAGGTCATAGCGTTTTGTTTCAAGCACCGTATCGCTACCATTTAAAAAATCAACGCTAATATACATCAACCGATCGGCATATCCCGTAGGAACCTTGTGTGCAGTGATGTTTTCTAGCGTGAGTTTGAGGGTGTTTGCACTCTTTGTAGCACTCATCTTGATCGCTTCTTTTACAATGTCACTGTTTCGCACGCCTGCAAAAAGGTGGCTTCTGGATTCTCTTTTTTCTTTTGCAAGATCGTTATCGACGATAAAGCGCTCCTGCGTTTCACCCATATGACACTCGATGCAGCTTTTGTCTGTGTTTGATTGGGTTACTTCATGAGCAGTGTTACAGGTGCTGACGCCGTAATAACTCTCTGCACTTTTATGACAAACGTTACAGAGTTGATCGGGCTTTTGTTTGAAAAACTCTCTTTTTTCACTTTTGTGATAGGGTGAATCTACCGCTCCGATAGGTCCGGTCATTATGCCGCTTTTTGTCCATTCGACGATATTTTTTCCCCGAAATTCATCTGTGCCCGTTTCATGGATCTTATCGACATTGTGGCAAGTGATACAGTTGACACCGTCTTTAGCGTACTTAGAGTTAAGCATCTCTGACGTTTCTCCCGTGTCTTGCCCATAGGCTTGTGAATAGAGTTCCTCAAGAGAAAGACTTGATTTTGCAACACGCGGATTGTGACACTCTGAACAGTTAAGGACAATTTGATCTTTCATCAGCGTAGTTTTTAAACTCATATACTCAATCGTCTTTTCAATCAACTCGTTTTTACTAAAGTGTGATTTTGCGTGCAGTGAACTCTCCCACTCCTTTACGATGGTGGCATGGCAGGATTTACAATTATCGCTTGAAGCGTATTTTGGGTCTATATCCGCACTTGCTTCTCCAAGAAACAGTGTCAATAAAATCGCTATTATACCTATCTTTTTCATCATTATCCCCTTTGTTTGTCTAGCCATACCATAATGGCTTTTTGTGCGTGAAGTCTGTTTTCTGCTTCTTCAAACACGACGCTTTGAGCCCCCTCAAAAACCTCTTCGCTCACTTCGTATCCACGGTATGCAGGCAAGCAGTGTAAAAATATAGCATCTTTTTTTGCTAAGTCCATCAATGCTTGATCGACCATGAAGCCTCTAAAATCTTTCATCCGTTTTGCTTTTTCATCCTCTTGTCCCATTGATACCCACGTATCGGTGGTGACCACATCGGCACCTGTAACCGCTTCTTTGGGATCATGGGTAAAGTACAGCTTTGCACCGCTTTTTTTAGCTAATTCCTGTGCCTGTGCGACTACCTGCGTATCGGCTTCATATCCTTTTGGCGTAGCAACACGCAGATCTAATCCTAAAATAGCAGCAAGCAGCAGCCAGCTATGAGTCATATTATTGCCATCACCCACATACGCCACAATCGCGTCGCTATCTTTACCGTGTTCTACCATGGTCAAATAATCCGCCATCAGTTGTACGGGGTGGTACAGATCGGTGAGTCCGTTGATAACAGGCACGTGAGAGTGTGCGGCAAACTCTTGGAGACTTTCTTGTGAAAAGGTACGGATCATCACCATATCAACCATACGAGTGATCACTCTAGCGGTATCTTTCATCGGCTCTCCTCGCCCTAGCTGGATATCTTTGCTTGAAAGAAACAACCCTTTGCCGCCGAGTTCATGAATCCCCACTTCAAAACTCACCCGCGTTCGCGTACTGCTTTTTTCAAAGATCATCCCAAGCGTTTGCATATGCAGATAGGGGACTTTGTCGCCGGCTTTTGTCTGTTTTTTGATCTTTAAAGCAAGCTCTATGATCTCAAGTAGTTCCTCTTTTGTGTAATCTTTGAGTGATAAAAAGTGTCTCATTGGCTGTACCCTTTTTGCAAAAGTGTTGCAACCTCTTTAGCGTGGTATGTGATAATAATAGATGCTCCTGCACGCTTGAAACTCAGCATCGTCTCCATCATTACCTTTTCATAATCGATCACGCCGGCTTTTTGAGCAGCTTTAAGCATCGCGTACTCTCCGCTGACATTGTATACTGCAAGCGGCAGCAGGGTGTTTTGTGAAATCTCTTTGACCACATCAAGATAGGCCAATGCAGGCTTTACCATCAAAATATCAGCACCTTCACGCTCATCGACTAAACTCTCAAGCAGTGCTTCTTTTGCATTTGCCGGATCCATCTGATAACTTTTTCGATCTCCAAAACTAGGGGTTGATTCAGCCACTTCACGAAACGGCCCGTAGTAACTGCTTGCAAATTTCGTAGAATATGCCATAAGCGGAATGTGTGAGTATCCCGCAGTATCAAGCCCTTGACGAAGCGCTTCTATGGTTCCATCCATCATGCCGCTTGGAGCGATCATGTCAACGCCTGCTTTTGCGTGGATGATCGCTTGCTTTACGAGATTTTGTAGCGTCACGTCATTATCGACTGTTTGCAAGTTTGTATCCAGTACGCCGCAATGCCCGTGATCGGTATATTCACAAAAGCACAGATCGGTTGTCACATGCATTGTGGGATACTCTTTTTTGATCGCGGCAACACTTTGTGCCATCAGACCATGAGAGCACAAAGCATCGCTACCGACGCTGTCTTTAGTATCGGGAATGCCAAAAAGCATGATAGAGTTTATCCCTAGCTGTTGCAACTCTTTGCACTCTTTGAGAACATTATCAAGACTAAGCTGAAATACTCCCGGTAGCGCACCGACTTCATTTCTGATGCCGCTTCCTTCTTTGATGAAAAGCGGATACATCAAGTCATGTACGCTCACGGCATTTTCTCTTACTAAATTTCGCATCACCGGATTTAACCGTTTTCTTCGTAAACTGTAGGGCATAAAAATCCTTAAAACTATTGGTTATTACTATTTTTTCTACTATGGTATAATTGCAATTTTCAATATTTTAGCACAAAATAGTTTATAAAACATATAACTTAAAATTTTTTTCTAGGTTTTATGTATAAGACTTCTTAAGTTTTAAAGAGGTTCATGTTAAGGATAATAAAGATGATAGAGGTTTCAAAAGTTGCAAATCTGCCTTCTAAGTTTGGAGATTTTGATATAAAAGCGTACAAAGAGGGCGATCAAGAGCATTTAGCGATCATGAGTAAGAATTTAAAAAACCTACAAGAACCGCTACTGCGAATACACTCAGAGTGTCTCACCGGAGATACGCTTGGAAGTTTGAAATGTGATTGTGGCAATCAGTTACAATTAGCGCTAGAACTTATCTCTAAAGAGGGAGGATTAGTGATATACCACCGACAAGAGGGGCGTAATATCGGACTTTTAAATAAGATAAATGCGTACAATCTACAAGATTGCGGGTTAAATACCATCGATGCAAATCTTCATCTTGGCTTTAAAGCAGATGAGCGTAGTTATGACGTGGTATGTTTTGTTTTAGAGGATTTAGGAGTCAAAAAAGTCAAGCTTATTACAAATAATCCTAAAAAGATCGAGGTGGTACAAGAGTGTGCACAGATAGTCCAAAGAATACCTTCAATCACGGATATTAATGAGCATAATCGGTGTTATCTTGATACAAAAAAAACAAAGATGGGGCACCTGCTGTGAATCTTTTAGAAAACTATGCCCAACTGCTGTATAAATGGAACAAAATACATAATCTTAGCGGGGCTAAAAATATTGCCGATATCCAAAAAAATATCGACGATTCCCTCTATCCTAAACAGCTTCTTCAAGATGCAAGAAATGTTTTAGATATCGGTAGCGGTGCGGGATTCCCCGGATTGATTTTAGCTATTGCATACCCGAAGATATCGTTTGTCTTGGCAGAGCCGATAAATAAAAAAGCAAGCTTTTTAAAAACAGCAGTACGAACACTCGGGCTTGAGAATGTAAGCGTTGCAACTTGTAAAGCCCAAGAGTTAGAACAAACATTTGATTTTATTCTCTCACGTGCCGTTGCCCCGACAAAAACTTTGTTAGAGATTGCAAAACCCGTAAGCACAGGTGATACAAGGTATCTTTTTTATAAAGGAGATGAGGTGACAAAAGAGCTTGAGGGTTTGGATGTAGAGTATGAACTGATACACAATGATAAAAGAATTTATCTTTATATAAAGGAAAACAGATGTTAAAATTAGTTTTTACCGTTTTGGTGTTGGTGGCTATATATTATATCTTTTTTAAAAAGCCAAAACAGAAAAAACAAAATAGTGAGTTAGAGGATATGGTAGAGTGTAGTAGTTGTGGAGTCTTTACCTCTAGTAGCGAAGCGATCGAGAAAGATGGAAAATTCTACTGCTCAAAAGAGTGTTTAAAGTAAAAAAAGATACAATAAGCACAGTTTCATAATTTGGAGGAAGCTATGTCAAAAGTCACAATAACACCGACGGGGAATGAGAAAAAGTTAGCTCCTAATGACTTTATTATCTCCAAAACCGATAAAACGGGTAAGATTACTTACTGCAATAGGATATTTATCGATCTTGCAGGCTACAGTGAGAACGAGCTTTTAGGAAAGCCCCACAGTGTAGTAAGACACCCGCAGATGCCAAAAGTTATCTTTAAACTTCTTTGGGATCGTGTACAGGCAAAAAAAGAGATTTTTGCTTTTGTCGTCAACCTCTGCAAAGACGGAGGACACTACTGGGTCTATGCAAATGTCACGGCATCAACTGATGAAAACGGGAAAGTTTTGGGGTATTACTCAGTACGAAGAAAGCCGCGCGATGAAGCT
>JBNJHJ010000097.1:0-6811 GCA_051748365.1 Campylobacterota bacterium | reverse complement strand
CAAGAGATCGCTACGCAAGTACAAGAGATAACCAAAAAAGATAAACTCTTGCAAGAACAGGCAAAGCTAGCGGCGATGGGAGAGATGATCAGTGCCATAGCCCACCAGTGGCGACAACCGCTCAATGCGCTTAATATCAATATCCAAAACCTAGATGATGATTTTGAAGAGGGGCTTATTGATGCAGCGTTTATCGATAGCTTTATCCAAAGACAGACTAAAACAATCAATTTTATGAGTAAAACAATCGATGATTTTAGAAACTTTTTCCAAACCGATAAGGTCAAAAAAGATTTTTCTATCCATCAAACATGCAACGATGTGCTGCATCTACTACAAGCTCAATTAACCAATCACAATATCAGCGTTAGCGTAGAAGGTGACGATTTCACCGTGCATAGTTTTTATTCAGAGATGCAACAAGTCATTTTAAATATCATCACCAATGCAAAAGATGCTATTATAGAAACAGGGGCAAAAAAGCGTCATATCAGTATCCATACCCAAGCAAAGAGTAAAATAATCACTCTATGTGATAGCGGCGGGGGTGTCAAACAGGAGTTGACGCAAAAGATATTTGAACCCTACTACACGACTAAAGAGGGAACAAAGGGTACGGGTATCGGGCTTTATATGACTCAAATCATTATCACTGATCATATGAAAGGCTCCATCAAAGCATATAACAAAGGCGGGGGCTTATGTATAGAGATAGATTTAACAAACGCTTCATAAGGGTTTTACTTTCAATCTTTATCTGCTGCTTAGGTACAACAACTTTGCATGCAGATATAGAGTTTGATGATTTTTTCAACAACCATCAAGTGGCCATGCTGCTTATAGAGCCCAAAAGCGGTCGTATCGTGCAAGCAAATAAAGAGGCACTGCAACTGTATGGCTACCAAAAAGAAGAGCTTGAGATGATGCGTATTGATCAGATCAATGACTTCACCCCACAACAGATACAACAAGAGATGCAAAAAGCCAACGCACAAAACCGCAACTACTTTATCTTTCGTCACCGCAAAAAAAACGGGGAAACGATACTTGTAGAGGTGCATTCGCATCCTTATAAGATAGGGAGCACTCCTTACCTTCTGTCGATGGTTATCGATATTAGTGCCCAGCGCTTACAACAAAGCGATAAGTGGTACTATCAATCGCTTTTAGAAGAGCAAGTAAGCGAACAAACACGCAAGCTTCAAGAAGCACATACAGCGAAGATGAAGATGTTTTTTATCGCAAGCTTTGTTTTGATGGCATCTATTGCGATGCTGCTGTATTTTTTATTCAAGCAAAAACGCTTAACCAAGCAGCTGCAGGAAAAAAGAATACAACTGCAACAAAGCCATAACCGCTACTTCTCACTGCTTAATTCTATGGATGATATTGTGTTTATCAAAGATGCAAGCTTAAAATATGTCCTGTTTAACACCGCTTTAGAAAAGTTTTTTGATTTGCCAAAAGAGCAGATCTATAATAAAACCGATTTTGACCTGATGGATAAAAAAATCGCTGCACAGTGTTATAGTAGTGATATCGACGTGATCAAAAACAATACATTGACCATTACTCAAGAGATGATCGACAATAGAGTCTACGAAACCAAAAAGTTTCCCGTCTCACTTGGTGATAATACGGTAGGTTTAGGCAGTATCATCAGCGATATTACTAGACAATACAACTATGAAAAGAAGATAAAACAGTTAAATACAACCTTGCGTCAAGAGATAGAAAAAAAGGTAAAACAGATTTCACAAAAAGATAAACTCTTGCAAGAACAGGCAAAGCTTGCAGCGATGGGAGAGATGATTGGAGCAATTGCCCATCAGTGGCGCCAACCGCTTAATGCTTTAAGTATCAATATACAAAACCTTGATGATGATTATGCCGATGGATTGATTGATGAACGGTTTTTGCAAAAATTTATCGAAAAACAAACACAAACAATCAATTTTATGAGTAAAACTATTGATGATTTTAGAAACTTTTTCAAGGTCCAAAAGCACAAAGAGGTGTTTGATGTAATGCGCATTATCCAAGAGGTACAAAAGCTGCTACATGCACAGCTTCTTAACAGTAATATCACATTACGCATTGATGGAGAGGGGTTTGAGTATGAAAGTTACAAAGGGGAGTTTCAGCAAGTGATTTTAAATATTATAAACAATTCCAAAGATGCAATCATGGACAAAAACACAGAGGGACTCATCACCATTGTGCTTGAACCAAAAAGTAAAACCATCACTGTCACCGATAACGGAGGCGGCGTAGATGAAAAAATCATCGATAGAATTTTTGAACCGTATTTTAGTACAAAACAACAGGGCAAAGGCACCGGTATCGGGCTTCATATGAGCCGCACGATCATCACTGAGCATATGAACGGTACGATTGTAGCTCACAACGTTACTGATGGTTTAGAGATAACGATAGGACTTGATTGATGCAAAAGATTTTCTTAAGTGCTGCAGCACTGCTTCTGATTCTTTTTCTACTTTATTATCAATATATCCACAGTGTGCGTGATATAAAAGATGGGATTTATAAAGCAAAAGCGCAACAAACTATTGAAATTTTTCAAAACGAAGTTGCCGATGAATATGGAAAAACCGCCACGCTGACCTATTTGATTGCGCAAAATCCCGATATTGCAAAAGCGCTTGTTATGCAAGATAATTCACTGCTAAATTTCAAAGAGATAGTTAAACAGATCGAGTACTACGGCGGCTATGAGGATCTATGGATTCAAGTGATCGATCGGTTTGGGTACAGCTTTTATCGCAGTTGGACCGATAATGTCGGTGACCATGCCGCAACGGCTCGACTTGATATTGCGCAGATGCTGCAAGATCCAAAACCGATGCAAACAATCAGTACCGGACGGTTTGATATGACCTTTAAAACAATGCTACCGATCTTTGATGGGGAGAAGTTTGTGGGAATGGTAGAATCAATTTCAAAGTTTAACTCAATAGCACAAAGCTTTCAAAGGCGAAACGTCAAACCTTTGATGCTTGTTGATAGTAGTTATAACGATAGGTTTTTAAAACCCTACACCGGCTTATTTCTTCAAAATCACTATGTAGCAAATAAAAATGCAGATAAAAAACTCATGAAAGCAGTGAGAGAGTTTGGGGTGGATCGATTTTTAACGATGAAGGAGTATCTTGAGTTTGAAAATTTTGTCGTAACGCTTGATACCATAAAAAATATTCACGGCAACGATATGGGATATTTTCTCTTTTTTATCGATAAAACCACTATCGATACCTCCACCCTTGAGCAGTACAAGTCCCGCTACCTTATTTTTGTTATAGGCGTTATGCTTATCTTTATCTTTTTCTCTCTTTATTTTATCAACAGACGCTATGTCAAAGAGTTAAGTAGTGAAGTAGCAAAAAAGACCCATAAGATAAAGCAGCAAAAGGAAAATCTGCGAGCACTGCTAAAGATCTATGATAAACATGTTATCTTTTCAAAAACCGATCTT
This sequence comes from Campylobacterota bacterium, assembly GCA_051748365.1. GTDB lineage: Bacteria > Campylobacterota > Campylobacteria > Campylobacterales > Sulfurovaceae > TCS-49. The sequence continues at coordinate 3,318 of JBNJHJ010000097.1, read as the reverse complement.
AGCGGCAAGATTATCCATGCAAGTGATGCGTTTTGTAAAATAAGCGGCTACAGTCGTGATGAGTTAATGGGAAAACCCCATAATATCGTTCGCCACCCCGATATGCCCCAAAGTAGTTTTGCCTATCTATGGCGTGAGTTACAAAACAAAAAAAGCGTCAAACTCGAAGTCAAAAATAGAAAAAAAGACGGTGGTTTTTATTGGGTTGAAGCAGAGTTTGAACCCTATTACGACAAAAACGGCAAGCATATCGGTTACTCGGCTGTGCGTAAAGATATCACGGCAAACAAAGAGATCGATGCTATTCAAAGAGAGATTATTTTTACGATGGGAAGTATCGGTGAGAGCCGATCACTTGAGACGGGAAATCATGTCAAACGTGTAGCACTGTATAGCAAAATCTTAGCCCTTCATGTGGGATTTACTCAAGCACAAGCACAACTCATCGAACAAGCTAGTCCCATGCACGATATCGGCAAAGTAGCGATCCCTGATAGCATACTGCACAAGCCTGCAAAACTTGATGCGCAAGAGTTCGCACTCATGAAAACCCATGCACAAAAGGGATATGAGATGCTAAAAAGTTCACAAAGACCGCTACTAAAAACCGCAGCGACCATTGCGCTTACGCACCATGAAAAGTATGACGGCAGCGGATATCCTCACGGTCTTAAGGGGGAAGATATCCATATATATGGTAGAATAACAGCTATAGCAGATGTATTTGATGCACTAGGAAGCGATAGATGCTATAAAAAAGCATGGAGCGATAGGGAGATTTTTGCCTACTTTCAATCCCAAAGAGGCAAGCACTTTGATCCAAAACTCGTTGATATCTTTTTTGAAAATATCGATGAGTTTTTGCAAGTTCGAAACAAAATCAAGGATATATGATGCGTCTTTTATTGATACTACTACTGTCTGTACCGCTGCTTGCAAATGAGCTTTATATGATGACTGAGGATCTCAAGCCCTACAATTACAAAGAAAACGGTAAGCTTGTAGGTATCAGTGTAGAAACCGTCCAAGAGGTGATGCAGATGCTCAATGAGCAAAGTGATATCACGCTCTATCCTTGGGCAAGAGCGATGAATATACTCAAAACAAAAGACAACGCTGCACTCTTTTCTATGTCTTATACAAAGCAAAGAGCCAAACTCTATAACTTTGCTTGTCCCCTAGCTCCGGTATCGGTGTATTTTTTTATCCATAAAGATAGTACGCACAAAATTGCAAGCCTTGATGATATCAAACATTTGCGTATCGGCGTAGTAAAAGATTTTGCCGCGCATAAAAGGTTGCAGAATTTAGGCTTTGAGAACTTTGATTTCTCCTCCTCGACAAAAGTGATGGCAAAAAAACTGATAGAGGGCAAGATCGATACTTTTACGGCAAGTCCTCCGACCATCTTTACGATAGATTCACTGCGAATTGATCTTTCACTTATTCAGCAAACATCGTTAAAACTTTATGAAACGCAGCTTTGTATCGCTTTTAATAAAAATGTCCCCAAAACAAGAGTTCAAAAGTGGACCGATGCACTACAAGAGTTTCATAAAAGTGGAAAATATGATAAAATATATGCAAAATATATGCAAAAAAATACTCCAAAGACACCACAATGATGCAACGACTCAAAGATACCAATCTCACCGTTTTTGTGTTTGTACTGCTTGTTTTTGTACTGCTAATTCCGGGCATCATCACCGCCTCTATCATCTTGTCAAATACTAAAGAGAATATGCAAAACGATCTTACCAATTTTCATAAAAGGGTAAATAAAATCTTAGCTTCATCATTATCTACACCCCTTTGGGAGTTTCGAAACGATATAGCGCAAAAAGTAATCACCCCGATACAAGATGATAAAAGAGTAGTCTCTATCAAGGTCACAGACACTCAAACAGATCAAACCTTTTTACACACAAAGCCAAAAAAGATTGCGGGTAATCACAACGCCCTGACCCAAAAAATCTTTCACCAAGAGATCGAAATCGGCAAAGTCACCTTGGTCGTAACGGATTATTATATGCACCAAACATTGCAAAAACAGCAAGTAACTCTGCTTGTTATCTTTACACTACAGTTTATCATCAGCTTCATTTTACTTGTACTTCTATTTAACAAAAAGATTCTTAAACCCGTCAATAAACTTCTCTCTCAAGCAAACCTCCTTTCAAAGGGTCGATTTGAACAAACATTTTCATGGAACCAAGACGATGAGTTGGGTATTTTGGGAAAAAGCTTTGAGTTTGCACGAGCATCCTTGCAAAAAAACATCAAAAAATTACAACTGCAAAATAGGCGCTATGAAAGTATCATAGAGGGAACTAATGTAGGTACATGGGAGTGGAACATTCAAACCGGTGATGTTGTTTTTAATCAAAAGTGGGCACAGATAATCGGTTATAGCCTTAGTGAATTAGAACCTATTTCGATAAAAACATGGATGGAGCATGCACACCCTGATGATCTTGTTAGAAGTGATACCTTATTACAAAAACATTTCAACGGTGAACTCGACTATTATGAGTGTGAAACACGGATGAAGCATAGAGATGGACACTGGGTTTGGGTGCTTGATAGAGGCAAAGTGACCAGGTGGGATAAAAACGGTAATCCACTGCTTATTTCAGGGACGCATCAAGATATCACGCTGCGAAAAAAGAGTGAAAAAGCGCTACAAGACAACAATGAACTTTTAAATAAACTCTCACAACAGTTACCGGGATTTTTGTATAAGTTTGAACTGCGCCAAGACGGATCGCAAATTTTTTCATTTGCCAGTAGCGGGGTACATGATATCTATGAAGTTACACCGCAGCAGATTCGCAATAATGCAGATATTGTTTTTGAGCGAGTACACAAAGATGATTTGCATAAAGTCAGACAAACGATTGCTGACTCGGCACAAAATTTAACACTTTGGCAGTGTGATTATAGGGTAAGCCTGCCTACAAAAGGGGAAAAATGGGTACGTGGTATTGCAAAACCCGAGAAAAAAGATGATGGCACCATCTTGTGGTTTGGCTACCTTAGTGATATTACGGAGCTAAAAGAAAAAGAGTTAGAGTTATTACGCCTCAATAAAAACCTACAAACAGAGGTGCAAAAACAGGTAGAAACGATAACGCAAAAAGATAAACTCTTGCAAGAACAAGCCAAACTTGCTGCAATGGGTGAGATGATTGGCGCCATTGCCCATCAGTGGCGTCAACCGCTTAATGCCCTTAATATCAATATTCAAAATTTAGATGATGATTATGATGAGGGGCTTATCGATACAAAATTTATCCAAAACTTTATCGATAAACAAAC
>JBNJHJ010000096.1:0-6830 GCA_051748365.1 Campylobacterota bacterium | reverse complement strand
GAGCGCATCCCCCGCAGTGAATCTTTCGCGTGCGTGTTGTGCATATACTCAATAAAACGCACGACAATTGCGCGCTTTTTGCAATACTCAAGCATAAAAAGCACTTCACTGTCGTTAATCCCCCAAAGCGGCACCATATTGAGCTTCAGCTGTAATCCTACGGCTAAAGCCTCCTCAACCCCCTCTAAAACAGTATCTAAGACATCTTTTTGCGCAATCTTTTGCATTGTAGCGGGGTCGAGGCTATCTAGTGAAATATTGACCCGCTTCAATCCCGCATCATACAGACTTTTTGCATACTGTTTTAACAGATAGCCGTTTGTCGTCAATGCTAGATCGATATCTTGGTTATACGCATTGATCATAGCGATGAAACGATCTAAATCATGGCGCAAAAGCGGCTCACCGCCGGTGATTCGTATCTTGTTCACGCCATCATCAACGGCTATTTTAATCACGCTAAAGAGCTCTTCAAAACTCAAGATATCTTCTTTAGGAACCCATTCAAAGGGTTTATCGGGCATGCAGTATTGGCATCTAAAGTTGCAGCGTTCCGTGACGGAGACGCGCAAATATTTTACTTGCCTGCCAAAAGAGTCAATCAGCATAGATCTTCACGTTTCCACCGAGTGGGGTCTAAAAACGTATCATCGTGAATATGTTTAAATGATGCTTGTATCATCTTAAAGATATCGCCGTTTTGCGCCTCTAAGCTATGTAGCCACTCTTTGGTATTTGCTCTTGCATGGGGCATCTTTACCTTCATCTTCAACCCCGGACAGGCTTCATCGCCGATTGTTTGCAACGCATTATCATCGGCAAAGGCACGACACTGACGCTCTCGAAGCTGGATAAGCGGACGGATAAGATGAAAGCCTCGTTGTGCTTTATAGATAGGTGCCATACTGCGCATCGTACCGTTATAAAACATATTCATAAAAAAGCTCTCTACCGCATCGTCAAAGTGGTGCCCTAGTGCTACTTTATCAAAGCCGTTTTCTTGGGCATAGGTATACAAAGCTCCTCGGCGCATCCTTGAAAAGTAGCTGCAAAAGGAGCTATTTTCGCGGATTGTATCTTGTGCAATACCGTAGATATCTGTTTTATACACGCTATGTTTGATGCCATGGTCTTGACAGTGTTTGGTCAAAAAATCGTAATTTTCCCCATCCATCCCATATTGGATCGTCACCGCTTCAAACTCAAAATTAAAAGGAGCATGCGCTTGCATATGTTTTAAACAGTGCAAAAGCGTCAAAGAGTCTTTGCCGCCGCTAAAGCCTACTAATACTTTATCACCTTCACCGATAAGTTTAAATTCGGCATTGGTTTTACCCACGACTTTGAGTATTTTTTTACTAGGACTAATCATCAATTTTAGCAACCATGTTTAAAATAAACTCGGCACTGACCTTTGCAGATTTTTGTAAAAACTCGTCAAAATCAAAATTTGCTTCCACATCCGCTGCATCACTGATAGCCCGTAAAATAAAAAACGGCACGTTGTACGCATCACAAACCACAGCAACACTTGCACCCTCCATCTCAAGGGCATCGGCACTAAACGTTGATTGGATCCACTCTTTTGTTTCACTGCTTGCGACAAACTGATCGCCCGTTGCAATGATTCCGTGTTGTAACTTAATATCTTGCTCTTTTGCTACTTGCAGCGCTAGGTCGTTTAACTCTTTGGTGGTGTGAGTAAAGATACTTCCTTCGGGGACAAATCCGTAAGGGTGCCCAAATGCCGTGATATCAAGGTCATGCTGGCACAACTTTGTTGCATAGATCAGATCTCCGATATTCAGATCACTATTAATAGCTCCCGCAACACCGCTAAAAAGAAGCTTATCGCATCCAAAATGCTCTATCATCACCGATGCGGTTAAGCTTGCAAACACTTTTCCGATCTTTGAATATGCAACAACGACCTCTTTGCCCTCATATCGTCCCTCATAATAGATATTATTAGCAAAAGATACTCTTTTTTTATCTTCAAGTTTAGCGATGATGGGTTCTACCTCTTCAACCATCGCTCCTAAAATCGCTATTTTACTCATTCTCAGCCCTTAAGTTTTCAATCGTTTTTTCAAGCGATGCGATGTCGCTTACATTAAAGGTGGGTTTTTTTGTAATTTTTCTATTTAATCCTTTAAGCACAACACCCTGCCCAAACTCAATGAAACACTCTATCTCATTTTCATATGCTTTGACTGCATGCTTATATTTCACAGGGCTTACAAGCTGCTGTGGAAGCAGTTCAAGCGCTTGGGCTTTGCTATCATATGCTTTTGCCGTTACATTAGAGATAACAGGAGCGATAAACTCATCTTTGATGACTTTATCTAATTCTTTACCAAATTGCTCTACCGCACTTTCTAAAATCGGGCAGTGACTAGCAACCGACATTGGCAAGATTACGGTGCGCTTTGCTTTTTGCTCTTTTAAAAGCGGCTCTAATTTTGCTAAATCTTCTTTCAATCCCGCTACAACAACCTGTCCATCACTATTGTAGTTTGCAGGCCATACTTGCAGTTTGCTCTCTTTGCAGATTGAAGCAACGGTTGTGTCATCGAGCCCAAGCACAGCCATCATTCCCGCACCTTTGCCTTCACACGCTTGCGCCATCAATTTTCCTCTTAAATGTACTAGCTTAACCGCATCTTCGATATCCAATGCACCTACACTAACAAGTGCGCTAAACTCACCCAAAGAGTGGCCTAATGCAAATTGCGGTTTTATAGGCATCTCATTTTCAAACAGTTTCTGTGCGACTGCACTTACAAGTAAGATAGCAGGCTGCGTATACTGCGTTTGCTGAAGCAACTCATTTTCTTCAAACAACAAAGCTTTAAAGTCGATTCCACTTGCATCGGAGCATCGATCAATAATCTCTCTTGCTACTTCACTATTTTCATAAAAATCTTTCCCCATACCGACAGCTTGTGATCCCTGTCCTGGAAATAAGAATCCGACTCTTTTCATATTTTACCTTTATCAATAAAATCTATACAAAAATTAACAGTTTAACTTTTAGATAGATTTAATAATATGCAGAGCACTGCCTCGTAAGAGGCAGTAAAAATTCTAGTGGCAACCGCCGCCGCAACAACCGCCTTCACCGTGATCGTGTCCACCATCTGTTGAACAACACTCACTAGCAACTGCACCGTTTGCTAACTCTTCATCCGTTGCTTCACGAATTGCTGCAACCGTTACGGCAAAGTTAAGATCTTTTCCTGCCAGCGGGTGATTATGATCAATTGTTACATTTTCTTCATCAAAATCTTTTACTACAACCTGTACGGTTTCACCGTTTTGTCCCTGACCGTAAAGCGTCATTCCCTCAGTCAGATCAATCCCTGCAAACTGCTCTTTAGGAAGGCTTTGGATCGCTTCGGGATTATGCTCACCGTATGCTTGTGCAGCTTCTACGGTAACTTCTTTATTGTCACCTTCACTCATCCCCTCTAACTCTTTTTCAAGCCCCGGAATGATCTGACCTTTTCCAAAGATAAACTCCAAAGGCTTTTGACCGATATTGCTATCAACCACTTTGTCATCACCGCTTACTCTTAACTCGTACTCTATTCCTACAACTTTATCGTTTGTTGCCGTCATTTTAATCCTTTAAATTTTGTTTTGCTTGTGTTGCTTCTTCACTACCGGGATAACTTTCGATGAGATTTTCATAAAAAGCATTTGCTTCACTGGTTTTACCGGTTTTTTCAAGTGATAGAGCAGTATGTAGTAGCAGTACAGGCATAAACTCTGATTTATCGTAGATAGACCAGCTCTCTTTGAAGTGGTAGATCGCATCTTCATACGCTTTTTGCCTAAAATAGACTTCCCCTAAATAGAAATTAGCAGACGCTCTTTTGTAGTTTTGCGCTATGAGATGGTTTGCTCTACTTTTTACTTCATCATACTCCTGCTTCTCATAATACTCTTGCATCGTAACATATATTGCCCAGTTATCTTCTCCAAAATCATGCACATTACCTGATGTGACACTTTGCTCTAACTCAAAAAATGCATCTTCAAGTTTTCGAAATCTCTTTTTATCAACATAATCTTTATTAATACCGTTTATGATATCACCCAACTCCGTCATCGCCGAGATAAACTTTTTTTCTATCTCTTGTTGGGAGGAAGATAACTGCTCTTTAACCAGTGCCAACTGCTTTTGATGTGCACTATTTTCTTCTTCCAACTTTGCAATTTTCTCCTGTTGGCGCATTATTCTGTCATTTATACCCTCATTTGTTCCATCAACCGCAGAGAGTAACCCGCTAATCTTCTCCTCTTGCGACTCAATTTTGCGCACAAGTGTTTTAATTTTAGTCTCTAATGCATCCAACTCTTCACTGTTATTTGCAATCTCTTTTTTATTCTTCAAGATAGCTTGTTCACTCTGGGTAAGTCCATATGGAGCATCCAGATCAAGATTGCCGGCATCAAACGCCGATGGTTCGTTTGCCGACAACATGAAAGGGATTAAAAGTAGTAAAATTTTATATATCATAGATTATGGAAGGAGCTTAAATTCAACTCTTCTATTATTTTGCCAACACTCTTTATTACTTTCCGTACAAACAGGGTTACTCTCGCCGTAACTTACAAGTACGATTCTATCAGCATCAACACCTCTATCTGTCAACCCGTCTTTTACGGTTTTTGCTCTTTTTAGACCTAGTGCGTAGTTGTACTCATCAGTACCCCACTCATCGGTATTACCTTCAACTTTAATAGTAAATTCGCTACCGCTTTCACTATTTAAAATCTCTGCAGCTGCGTCCATTCTTGCCACTTGATCTTCTCTGATAACGTATTTATCAAAATCAAAATAGATTTTGCTCATCTTTGAAGCTAACGCTTCCAACTCATCGCCGCTAAGAACACCGCCACTTGCGGACTCAGACATATCTTCTTGCCCTTGAGTCATTCCTTCACCCGGGATCGACTCCTCCTCTACCGCTACTTGATCTGCTCTTTGATCGGCTGCTACACCTTGAGCCTCCTGTGCTTGATCTTCTGTAGCATCAATCTGTGGATCTTTTGAGCTACAACCGCTAAATAGTAGTGTCGCCACTACAGCTGCTAGTATTGCTAAGTTTTTCATATTTTTCTCCCATTTTTGTTTTGGTTTTATTATATCAATCTTATCTTGATATAAAACTTAAAACGCCTAGTTAAATTCTACCAATCCATCGATTGAATCTTTTGTCCCCTAAGCGGAAACAAAAAACTTCTATTTTGATTGATACGAATCAAGCCTAAGGCACTTTCATTTTCATAATTTTTGATAAACAACACCGTATCACCGCTTTTTGAAAATTTTGGAAATTGGTTCACACCCGTAGCTGTCAGCGGCCGTATGTAGTTTGTCTCCAGTGAAATAAGATAGAGATTGAAACTATTTTTGGAAAAGCTATTATCACTATCACGGCTTGTATAGACCATATATTTGCCGTGTGCGGTTACGGAGTGGTTGTTTCTACCGTGAAATACCAGCTGCTGTACCTTTTGTTGTGATATATCTTTTTTATACACATTAGGATACCCCAACCGCTCCGAAACAAAAACAACTTCGTTGTCGTTTAAAAACTGCCCGTTAACATCGATACCGTTAAAATAGGTAATGCGTTTTTTCTTTTTTGATTGCATATTGTAATGATAAATTTCAGGTTGGTCATTGTATGCAAGCGTTAGCAATAGTTCTTTGCCGTTATTTTTAGTATCTGAACACACCAACATGCCCTCATTTTCTAAAATCATTTCACGCTCGCCTGTAAACAGGTCAACCTTATACAGCGTCGGCATGCTTTTGTTCATTGACGTATAGACAAAAGAATCCTTTTCATCATTAAGCCATTTTGGAAAGATATTTAATCCGCCACTAATGACCTTTTGTTGATAGGTAAGTGTATAATCAGCAATAAATATCTCGGCTTTTCCCATACCTGTGTATTTGGAAAAGATAATATAATCATTCATCCAAGTAACGGCGGGATATCCAAAAAAATCATTGATCGATGAGACGACGGTATGCGATAAAAAGGGGTAGCGTTTTTTTGTACCGATAAAAAAGCTTTTTCTATCTATAAGCTCATTATCAGCTGCTCTGTACACCCCGACATCCATCGTAAGACGCGCACCGTCATCAACACTGTATCGAATCAAATAATCATACTCTTTAAATTTTTCTTCACTACTGATTCTATCGCGCTGATACCCCTCATCAACCAAAAAATTACCCGTTGTTTTAAAATCAGCAACCAACATATCATGTAACTGCTTGGCTATAGAGGAATTGTTGCCGCTTCTATCAAAGATAGCGATTTTTGAACGCTCTTCTAAATCTTTTTTGAGCTCTATAGTTGCATCAAAAGCAAACATATAGCTGCAAATAGATACGATTAAAAGAATGATTTTTTTCATATTTGTTACTCCTGTGTTGTCAGTATCAGTTTAATATCGATACTTTGCTTAATCTCTTCAAAATAATCCACCTTTTCTTGAAAGCGCCGTACTGCTGCGTTAAAGGCTTCGCTACCGGTTTTGAGAGTTTTTAAGTACTCAATTGAACCGTTAGGATAAACTCTTAGGTGCACTGTTGCACTGTTTTGTCCTACACTTCTGCTTGGTTGCCATTGATGATAAAGAAACTGCTGCAACCTACTTACAAGTTCATTATCAATCTCACCCTGCGTCTGGGTTTGTGTAATTGTAACATCTTTTAATGAATGAAACGTTATATCATCTCTACTAATGGCTTCACTTTGTCTTTGATATCGAGTTGTCGCTTTTGATGATTGTGTGGTTGTATC
>JBNJHJ010000095.1:0-6854 GCA_051748365.1 Campylobacterota bacterium | reverse complement strand
TCATACTCACGTATTTACCCGATTTTGAATTGTTAGAGTGTTTGAGTTCATACTCCGGCGGACACACCTTTTGTGCGATCACTTCGATATGGTCTTTTTTTTGTGCAATGATCTTATACGACCACCTACACGGATACTCAATCTTCGCTTTTTGCCGTAAACAAACCACTTTTGCCTCCTTTTTTCATCTCTAAATGTATATTTGATATGATCATCGATTTATCGATCGCTTTGAGCATATCGTAAATCGTTAGCAGTCCGATATTCACACCGGTTAGCGCCTCCATCTCTACGCCCGTTTGTCCGCTGAGTTTTGTCATCACCTTGAGCTTAAACCCCGGAAGACTCGGCATCTCCTCTATATCGCATTTGATAGAGGTAAGTAGCAGCGGGTGACACATCGGGATCAGTTCGGGCGTTTTTTTAGCTCCCATGATCGCAGCCGTGATCGCTGTTTGCAAAACGGGACCTTTCTTGGCGGTATTATTGATCACGCTATCATACGCTTCTTGGCTCATAGTGATCGTTCCGCTAGCTACCGCTACACGCTCGGTGTTTTGTTTTTGCGTTACATCCACCATCTTTGGATTGGCATTTTCATCAAGATGTGTTAAATTCATTTCAAATCCTACATTCTATAATATGATAAGATTATAGTTATTTTTCCAAAAAATATCAAGTAGCAAAAGGGTATAGATGATAGATGTTTTGATCATAGGTAGCGGTGGTGCAGCGCTTAGTTGTGCTATAGAAGCTAAAAAAGCGGGTTTAAGTGTTGTAATTGCATCAAAAACTCCTCCTACGTGGAGCCAAACCACGCAAGCACAAGGCGGTATCAATGCAGCAATTAGCGAAGATGACAGTGTAGAATCTCATGTGCAAGATACTTATAACGCTTCAGGGGGTATTGCATCAAAACAGATGCTGCACAAACTGTGTGCAAACGCAAAGCAAAGCATTGAGTGGCTTGATGAGCTGGGAGTACCGTTTAATAAAACCTCTAATTGTGATTTTAGTCTCCGTGGACTAGGCGGCGCAAGCCATAAAAGAGCGCTTTTTTGTCAAGATTATACGGGTCTTAAGATCATGCACACGCTGTTTGACAACGCCGGTGAGATTACGCAGATGCATAACCGTTTTGTGTGTACGCTGCTTACAAGTGATAATAGTTGTATCGGCGCGGAGTTTTTTGATATCAATAGCGGCGAGTTTGAAAGGGTGCTAGCTAAAACAACCGTAATGGCCACGGGAGGTTTTGGCGGTATCTACACCGGATTTAGCACGAACTCCGACATCGCCACAGGTGATGGAATAGCTGTAGCTAAAGAAGCAGGATGCGCACTTTCAAACATGGAGTTTGTACAGTTTCATCCCACCGCATTAAAAAAGAGTAAAACCCTCATCAGTGAAAGTGCCAGAGGCGAGGGCGGGTATCTTCTCAATGATAAAAATGAGCGTTTTGTAGATGAGCTAGCCCCGCGAGACGTGGTTTCGCAAGCCATAGCCAACGAAATTGTGCAGGGAAGGGAAGTGTTTTTAGATATCCGTCACCTTGGAAAAGAGTTTATCGATAATTTTATGCCTCAAGAGTACAAATTAGCAAAGTTTTATGAAGGGGTCGATGCGCTACAAGAGCTTATCCCTATAACGCCCGCAGCACATTATAGTATGGGCGGAATTGCTGTTGATAGCAATTTTGAAAGTTCGCTGCAAAACCTCTTTGCCGTAGGCGAGTGTAGTGATAGCAAAATCCACGGCGCTAACCGTCTTGGGGGTAATTCGCTTTTAGAGATCGTGACCTTTGGAAGATTGCTAGGGCAGTCTTTGGCAAAGAGAGTGCAAAATATAAAGATACAACCGATAGAGAAAAAAAGCACTATGCAGGTGTTTTACGACTCTTTTGCAGGTAGCGGCGAATCGGTGAGAGTGCTCAAAGAAGCGCTTGGCGCAGTGATGTTTGAAAAGGTAGGGGTGTTTAAAACCAAAAAGGGGTTGCATGAAGCGCAAAAAGAGGTAGAACGCTTAGCCCAAAAAGCACAAACTTGTTATGCAGGTAGCCCCAAAAGTTTTACTCACGTGCTAGAATTTATCAACGCTTGCAGTGTATCAAAAGAGGTGATAAGCGCGGCACTACATAGAAATGAGAGTGTAGGGGCGCACAAGATTGGAGGGTTTAATGATTAAGATAGAGGTAAAACGAGAGGGTGTGTATAGAAAGTATGAAGTAAGCAGTGAGTGTCAAACGCTGCTTGATGCGTTTGTGGAGGTACAAAAACAAGACCCTAGCTTTGAGTTTGACAGCGGGTGTCGTAGCGGTGTTTGCGGTAGTTGCGCGGTGCGGGTTAACGGCCATGAAGTGCTAGCGTGTGGTTGTGAAGCCAAGGCTGAACAAAGTGTTGCACCTTTGCGTTTTCATGAAGTGATCAAAGATCTGCGTGTTAAAAGGGAGTACGGCAAGCTGCAAAATATTGCTTTATTGCAACCTTCACACAAAAAAGCAGCAGAGGCAGATGTGCAAAAAATTGCGCTACAAAGTGATTGCATCTTGTGCGGATCATGCTATAGTGCTTGTCCTGTTTTGGAGGTCAATAGCGCGTTTTTGGGACCCTTTGCATTAACCAAAGTGTTGCGATATGCCGATGATATCAAAGAAGATGCCCAAAAACAGCATGTTGATAGTGTACAGCAAAACGGCGTTTGGGATTGTACGCTTTGCGGGGAGTGTGCGTTAGTTTGTCCACAAGGGATCAATAGCAAACTTGATATTCAACAATTGCGCAATAAAAGTGTACAATATGGATACAGTGATCCAAACTTTGCGACGATGAGTTTTGGAAATTTTGGATTTTAATGCGTAGATGTGTATAAAAAAGGAAAAAAAATGGTAGAAAAAGAGCAGATTTTACAAGCGTTTTATGAAAGACACGCGACAAAAGTGTTTGATAACGATAAAAAGATAGATGCCGATGCAATGAAGCTGATTTTAGAGTGTGCAAGGCTTTCACCGACCTCTTTTGGGATGGAGCCGCACCGGATTTTGCATATTCAAGATGCGCAATTAAAACAAAAGTTGCGTCCTCTTTGTTGGGATCAAGAGCAGATAACAAGCTGTAGTGACCTATTGGTGCTCAGTGCAATAACCGATGCAGTCAAACCAAATACCGACTATGTTACAAAAATGTTTTCAAGACGGGGATTGTCTCAAGAGCATACGCAAGCGTATCTCAAGCGCTATGAGCATTATTTAAGTGACAAAGATATTCAGTGCTGGGCACAAAAGCAGTGCTATATCACCCTTGGCAACATCATGACTGTAGCAAGTATGCGAGGGATCGATAGCTGTGCTATTGAGGGCTTTGAAACAGAAGCTGTCGAAGAGCTTTTAGGCTTTGATACGAAAAAGCAAAGAGTAGCAGTGATCGTGGCACTGGGATACCGCGTCAATGAGCAGCCGCAAAAATACCGTCTGCCAATGGATGAGATCGTGACAAAGGTATAGATGTGAAAACCAAAAGCTACCAAGACCTCAAAGTGCGATTATTGATCTTTATTGCTCTTGTGCTAGTAATTTTGGTAGCTATAGTAAATTTCTTAGAGTACAAAAAAACAAAATCGGAGTTAGAACAAAAGATAGAGCTTAAAAGTGCGTTTGTGACGCAAGTGTATGAAAATATTATCACTTCTTATAAGCATAGTTTAATGCAAGTGATCTATGATATTAAAAGTAACGATGCAATCCTTGAAGCATTTCAAAACAGAGATAGAGCGGCGTTGCAAGCGCAAAGCTATCCGCAATTTACACAATTACAAAAGGATTTTGGCGGATTTTCAATTATGCATTTTCATCTTCCAAAGGGAGATTCTTTTTTACGTTTGCACGCTTTGGATAATTACGGTGATAATTTATGGGATATTCGTGCAATGATACAAAAGGTGCACACTTCCCAAAAGCCCGCATACGGATTTGAGATGGGTAAGTATGATCAAAGCTTTTTGACCTACCGAGTAGCGGTGCCTCTTTTTGATTCTCAACAACGATATTTAGGGGCTTTTGAAGTGGGAGTGAACTCTCAAGCGATCTTAGATACGATCAGAAATATCTTCCAAAATATCGACGCTCAAGCAGCATTTTTTGTACAAAAAGATAAACTTCGACATTCACTCACCTTGCAAGATATACAAAAGCAACAATCCAAATATATCTTAGCTTCACATAATGAAGGCTTTAAGACAGATATTTTTACGCCCGAAGATGTTGCAGATAAGCGTATTGAAGATGCAGGAGATATATTGCAACTTCGAGTGTATGAAAACTTTATCAAAAACTATCTAGGTGCATCCATTGGAATATTTGTGTTACAGTATGATATAAGTGCGGACATGGGGCTTTTTAAAAGTTATCTAACCGCAATATTAATTGTTTCGTTTATTGTTATTGTAATTGTATTGTATATCGTCAATTACGGGTTTAACTACTATCTTCAACATATCAAACATGAACATAGACTTTTTGTCAAAGAGCATCAAAAGGCACAACTTATTCTTGATTCACAAAGCAATCTTGTTGTTTTAGTCGATAATGATGAACCGATTTTAGCCAACAAAGCGTTTTTAGAGTTTTTTCAAGTCGCCGGCGTCAAAGAGTTTAGGCAAAAGTATAGCTCCATTGCCCGACTTTTTAAAAAGCAAAAGGGGTATTTTTATATCGAAGAAAATAGTAGTGATAGTTGGATGAAGCGCTTAAAAGATATGCCGCTTCAAGATCGAAAAGTGATGATTGGTACTAGTGAAGGTGAACTTATTTTTGAGATAGAAATTAGTGAGTATGAGGGAAAAAAAGATCTCTATGTGCTTACATTTGATGATATTACGCTTATTATGAATAAACAAGATGAGCTTTCACAGCGCGTATATCAAGATAGTTTAACCGCTATATATAATAGAAGATATTTTGAAAAGGTGATTGATGATATCTTTGCACATGTCAAAAAAGGACAGCCGTATAGCCTTATTCTTTTTGATATCGATAATTTTAAAAATGTTAATGATACCTACGGGCATAATTTTGGGGATAGGGTACTGCAAAGCATTGCTAAAGAGGTGATGCACTCTTTGCGATCTGAAGATCTCTTTATTCGCTGGGGTGGAGAAGAGTTTTTGATAGTCTTAAAAGGCACGGCACTTAGCTCCTCAATAAAAGTTGCTCAAAAGTTACGAAAGCTTATAAAGTATAATAAAATCGGTGATATTTATGTCACTTGTAGTTTTGGAGTTACACAGGTGCAACATGGCGATACATCGGAGTTGATGATTGAAAGAGTCGATAGAGCGATGTATAGTGCTAAAAAAAGCGGTAAAGATAGAGTTGAAGCTATGTAGTGAAGTATGCTACGGCTGCTGTTGCATACCGTAGCAAAAGGGGCAGGTTATACGCCTGCTTCCTCTCTTCTTTGTAAGTATTCCCATCGTTTGTCGACATCTTTTTGCCACTGCTTGATGACATGTTCATTTTCAGGTTTAAACAGGTGTTTAAATCTTCCCTGAATTCCCAGATAATCTCTAACAGGAAGTACATTTTTGGGTCTATAAGTAATATTAAGCTGCTCTCCGTTGATGATCTCATAGAGTGGAAATACAAGACTGTCAACTGCTACGTCACTGACGTTAATCGTATCTTTTGGATCAAACTTCCACTCTGTAGTACACGCACTCATAGCGTTTATAAAGCACGGACCTTCTGTATTGAGTGAAGTTTGGAGTTTTTTAACCATATCTTTCCATTTATTTGGTGCAACCTGTGCAACATACGGTGCTCCGTGAGCTCCCATGATACCGACGATATCTTTTTTCATCATCTTTTCACCGTAGCTTACACGTCCTGCAGGTGAAGTTGTTGTACTTGCGCCGATTGGCGTAGATGAACTTCTTTGTCCACCGGTGTTTGCATACACTTCATTATCCAAGCAGATATAGGTAAAGTCGTGTCCTCTTTCTATACAACCGCTTAAAAATTGAAATCCGATATCATAGGTAGCACCGTCTCCGCCAAATGCCACAAACTTTACGGGAGCATCGGGGTCTTTAAGCGTATTTTTTCTCTTTTTTGCTTTATACATCGCTTCAGCACCACACACTGCAGTCGAAGCGTTTTCAAAACCGATATGGATCCAAGAGCTATCCCATGATGTATAGGGATACACTGCTGTTGATACCTCTAAACATCCGGTTGTCGTTGAAAGGACTAAGTTGTCTTCGGTACAGTTCATCAACTCTCTAACGATCATTGAGTGAGCACACCCCGGACATAATAGGTGAGCACCTTCAAATCTTTCGTTTGCTGTTGAAAACTGCTTTAAATTTTTAATTGTCTTACTCATTTTGCTCTCCTATTAAAAGAATGATAGTTTTGGACCACGGAGTCCTGAAAACTGTTGTGTTGGAGTTACTGACTTGCCTGCATCTGCGTTTGCTTTAGTGTCTGTAATGATCTCTTTTAGGTTTTCAATCGTCATATCACGACCACCGAGTCCATAGATATAGTTTGAGATAATCGGTCGTTTGTCACAGTTGATCATTGCTCCACTGATCTCATTAAATAGCATCCCTACAGTTCCACCCGGTGAACTTCTATCCATAGTTGCAACGGCTTTTACATCTTGTAGTGCTTCGATGATGAGGTCTCTAGGAAACGGTCTAAAGACACGTGGGCTTACTACACCGACTTTGATTCCCTTCTCATCTCGCATGATCTGTGCAGCTTGTCGCGCACTTTCTACGGTTGTACCCAGTGCGACAATAGCGATTTCGGCATCTTCCATTAAATATTTTTCTACACGGTTATATTTTCTACCGCT
>JBNJHJ010000094.1:0-7026 GCA_051748365.1 Campylobacterota bacterium | reverse complement strand
AAATAGATGGTTACCGTCAATTGTTATCCACGGCATAACCAAACCAACCACTGTTATCAGTAAAAACACCCAGTAGCGTTTTATTCTGTAGGGAGTGGGAATTTTCTTTTCATTTGCCATTACACAATCCTCCATGATAATAATTATTTATATTAATTATTATCTTTTTTGCTCTTTGTACATTAAAATATTAGCATTATTACTGACATATGTCAAGTATAAACAAAATTTATGATATAATTTTTTAGTAGTTAAAGATAGTAATTTGTAACTTTATGAAAAATCAATGAAAAATAGAAAAAAAGGTACCGCAAATGGGAAGAAGTAAGATCAAAAGAGAGTACCGTTTTAAACCAATGTGTAAAGAGTTTGCCCCCGTTGGACATGAGACACATACAGCTATTACTCTCGATCATGATGAGATAGAAGCGATATTTTTAACCGATAGTCAAAACCTCTATCAAGATGATGCGGCTAAAAAGATGGGTGTTTCTAGACCCACATTTTCAAAAATCCTTAAAAGTGCTCGCTTTAAGGTAGCTACAGCACTCGTAAGCTGTAAAAAGCTTGTGATCAATGATGAGAAACAAAACTTTAAACTGATGATCCCAACCGCGCAAGAGGGAACATTTGACCAAACCGCTCCGACGCAACAGTACCTAGCTATCGTCACGGTTGATAATGAACGCAGCTACTCAATCTCTTATCAAGACAATCCTGTTTACACCAAAGAATCAAAACCCGGTTTAGAGTTGCCGCAGCTAGCCAATGAACTCGATATCAACTTTTTTGTCAGCCAAAGTGCCGGTGCAGGACTTGTAAACTCACTTTTATCAATGGGTGTATACACTTACAAAACAAGCAACTTTACAATTAAAGAGCTTATCGATACGCTTATGAAAGAGTTTTAACTCCCTGCTTCAAACTTTTCGATCAGGTACTCAAAGCTCTCTCTATCCATTACCCGAATCACATTGGTTGAAAACCGACTACCTAGTGGATAGCTAAAGGTAAAGATATAGCGTTTATCAAGATCAAGCACTCCCTCGGCAAGTCCATTTTTAATAAAATTGTACTGTAACTCATTGCTATCATCAAATTTTTGAGAGATACAGATCGGTTCTACTCCCCACACTACTTTAAGTTTTCGCTGTGTCTGTACATTATAACTTGATGCAAAGATCGTTTTATCGGTTCGAAACTTTGAGAGATACTTTGCCGTTGTGCCGCCTCTTGTAAACACTACCAAAGCATCAGGATTAAGGTTTTTTGACATCATCGCCGCACTTGCAACCACACTTTGGTCTTGCTCTATATCGTGTGTTAATTGATAATAAGGGTATATTGTCTCTGCTTCTATGATCGCTTCTTGCAAAACCTTGATCACCTCTACAGGGTATTTTCCAATCGTTGTTTCATCACTAAGCATCAAAGCATCAGCTCCATCAAGCACCGCATTGGCAACATCCGACATCTCTGCACGTGTGGGATAGGGAGAATCTATCATTGAAGTAAGCATCTGCGTAGCAATGATAACGGGTTTGCACAACGCATTTGCTTTTTTTACAATCATCTTTTGAATCGGCGGCACTTTGTGTACGCCAAGTTCTACTCCCATATCGCCTCTTGCGACCATCACGCCGTCACTAACTTCTAAGATAGCATCAATATTTGCAACCGCTTGGGGTGTTTCTATTTTTGCAAACACTTCAGGAGCGTGCCCTAGATCACGTAGAATTTGCTTTGCTTTGACGATATCTTTAGCATCTCTTACAAAACTGATTGCTACAAGATCAACTTGCGCAGCTCCAAACGTAAGGTCTTTGATATCTTTTTGCGTAATACTGTCGATATTGATGCAGCTATTTGGAAAATTCACACCCTTTTTTGATTGCAAAATATTAGCCACCATCACTTCACAGCGCAAACTATCGCTATCTTTAGCGATCACCTTAACGCGGATGTTACCATCAGAGATATAGATCATCTCGCCTACTTCTACACTATCAATGATTTGAGGATAGCTTAAACCGATAATCTTATGTTCTAGATCAACATTTTCTTTTGAAAAGGTTAAAATATCGCCCTTTTGTAGATGGATCGGTGCATCAAGATGAGAGATGCGAATTTTGGGTCCTGCGATATCTTGCAAAATTGCT
Organism: Campylobacterota bacterium; assembly: GCA_051748365.1. Lineage (GTDB taxonomy): Bacteria > Campylobacterota > Campylobacteria > Campylobacterales > Sulfurovaceae > TCS-49. The sequence goes on along the minus strand of JBNJHJ010000094.1, from coordinate 4,867 downwards.
ACCTCTTTATGCAGCTTTTTACTCACATTTCGTATCTTATCTATCATCAGTTGGTGGTATTGATGTGTTGCATGCGAAAAGTTGAGTCTAAATACATCCACTCCCGCTTCAATTAACTGCTCTATCTGCTCTTGCGTCTCCGTCGCCGGCCCGAGGGTTGCGACAATCTTTGATTTTCTCACAGTGAAGTTTCCTTTACTCTTTGCATCTCTTTTTGTGAACCAAAATATAGCGGCGATTTTTGGTGGATATCTTCTAAGGGCTTTTGTAAAATCTCCCGCTCTCCATCTGTTGCCTCACCGCCTGCAAGATTGAGAATAAATGCAATCGGGTAGCATTCAAACAGTAGTTCAAGTTTTCCCTCAGGATGCGCTCTTGTTGCGGGGTTGGAATAGATCCCTCCTTTTTTAAAAAGGATCTGGTGCGTATCAAGTGCTAACGAATCGCTAAATCGAAGCCGATATCCATCTTCAAAAAAGCTTTGTACCAAAGTTTTATGTGCACTGCTCCACGTTCGTACATCGCCGCCGGTTGCATTGATTTTGCCTATTTCATTGAGTGTAAACGATTCTTGCTGCCGAAACTCACCCTCTTCATAGTTAAAAAACTTCACACCCTCTGTTTTTGTTGCAAAGACAAGTTGAAAAGTGGGTCCGTAGGTGACATACGCCGCAGCTTTGAGGTGGGCTGCATCAACCTCATGTTCATACACGCCAAAGATAGTTCCTAAAGAAAAATCAACATCCAACAACTCGATATTATCAATCGCTTTATATGTCACGGTATACTTTCCGCTTTTGTTTAAGTAGCAATACTGCTTTTTATCTTGTGAAATGATCTTGTTTACGCTTCGTGTTTTTTCAAACTCTCTTTCGATAATATCTTGGCAGTGATCAAACACCGCTTCATGTACCGCTTCTTCACTTGCATCTACATCGATAAAATCACTGCAGTTTTTAAAAACATCTTTTTCTATCCGTGTTGCTGCATTTGCTATGGAGTTAAATATTTCTACCATCAGTTTAAGCCTTAAATATATATTTTGTAATCGATAAAGTTAAAGATAGAGTTTTTGTATTCCATCTTCTCAAGTACGTCTATATCAACATTAGAATCCTCTATCATACTATAAAGTCGGTTAAAATTTGAAATATGTTCTTTTGTTCTGGCAATGGAGTAATCGCTTGCGGTTTCAGTCGTTATCAAAAATGCCCAATCACTACTTTGAGCAAGCAGCAACTCTCTTAGCATCTGATTAAGCACCCGCATCTGCGTATAATCACTGCAATGTTCATACTGCTTAGCTAAGTTTTGCATTGTTTGTGACATATGGTGCAAGTGCGGATAGATCCAATCGTTACCGCCGTTTATCCACACATCATAATACCCCTTATCTCCCCATGAACTGGCACTTGGATTAAGAATTTGGTTTTTTGGATAGAAATCAAGATACTCAAGCGGTGTAACGGCTTTTATAACCTTGTGTGTATCGATCTGTTTAAAAAGATGATATAAAAACTCCGGACCTTCAAACCACCAATGCCCAAACAGTTCTGCATCATAGTTTGACACCACAAGCGGTACTCTATCCATATGTTTTGCGATATGTTCAAACTGTTTTTCGCGGTTATAGTGAAAGTTTTTTGCGTGTTCTTGGGTCTTTGCAAATGCCGCTTGCGGGTCATACACTTGCTTATCATCGGTCTCTCCGGTTATTTTGTAATATTTAAACCCCGTAAATACACGTGTTCCGTCAGGATCGATGTGGGGTTTAATATACTCATACTCCAAATCATACCCGATATCGCGGTAAAAATCACGATAGATCACATCGCCGGGATAGCCCTCTTTAGAGCTCCACACCTGCTTGGACGACTCGGCATCTCTTGCAAAAGCAGCCACGCCTTGGGGCGTGTATGCAGGTGCGTATGATCCATACACAGCCGTAGGCTGCGCAAAAACAAGCCCGTGCGTGTCGATAAAGAAAAACTCTAATCCGTTTTCTTTTAAGATCCTATCTAAGCCTTCATAATAGGCACATTCAGGCAACCAGATACCTCTGGGCGGTTTTTTGAAAAAATGCTTGTGTGCCCGTACCGCTACTTCAATCTGTACCTCGACACTCTTTTCATGCGGGCTAAGTAGCGGCAAAAATCCATGCGTTGCCCCGCAAGTGATGATCTCGATATACCCTAGATCATAAAAGTAGCGGTACCCGTTGAGAATATCTTTATCGAGTTTGTGCACAAAAATTTCATAACACTCAAGCAGGTGCGATCGATAAAATCGCGCGACATCTTCAAACTCGCTGCCGCGTGTTCTTTCTATCTCTTTTTGTGCAAGCTGCAATTGGGTATCTAAAAAGCGCTCATATTTTTGCATCAGATGCGCATCGCTTAGCATCTGTGCAAGCGGCGGGGTTATAGACACTGTAAGCGAAAAATGTACACCCTCCTCTTGTAACCTGTAGAGATTTTTAAGCAGTGGAATATAGCACTCCGAGATCGCTTCATAGAGCCAATGCTCTTCTAAAAAATAATCATAATCAGGGTGCTTGACAAATGGAAGATGGGAGTGAAGTACCGGTGCGAAATAGCCTTGTATCATTTTTTATCCTTATGCAAGGTTGCAGAACTGATCTGCTCTATATCAAGATTAGAAAATTTTTCTAAAGAATCGATCTGTTTGGCATACTGTTTTGATGAGAGCCCAAAGGTGTAGTGCATCATCGTCGAATAGATCACCTCTTTATAGCCGCCGCTAATACTGAGCCACTTCATATCGCTTTCTTTGGGATAGATGATTTGCGTATTAAAGCTCACAAAGCTGTTTGATTGTAAAAGCAAGAGAAATTTTCCATCACGGTAACTGCCGATCTGGACAAAAAGGCTCTGTTTTTGCGGATGAATCTTGATATATTGCTTATCTTGCTTTTTTTGTGTCGTAAAATCATACAGTATCTTGCCCTCACTGTTTTTCAGCGCAACCGTGAGTTTGGCATCTGCTTCAAGCCCGTGCTGAGCTAACAAATTTGGCGTGACCTCCCAATAGGTGTGCACCGTATCAACATTAACCCCCATCAAGCATACCGTATCGACTCCATAACTTGCGGGGATGGAGTACTCCTGAGGCAGCGGATGTGCATCATCGGCTAAATGATGGGTGTGGCTTGAGAAGCTATCATCTTGTGCGAGTGTTGATTGGATCAACTGCTTTGTATTGTGTTTCATTATCTCTTTCCTTTTACAACAGTTCTTGTAAAATCTCCATCAAACTTTTTTGATAAAGTTTTGCACTCTTTTCATCTTTGGCTTCAAAGCGGGTGACAAGCTTTGGCGTCGTGTTACTTGCTCGGATCAAACCCCATCCGTTATCAAAAATCACTCGCACCCCGTCTACGGCAACGATCTCTTTGATATGGGGAAAATCACTTGGTGGGTTTTGCAGCTTTTGTTTTAGGGTATCGATGATGCTAAATTTTTTATCTTCAGTCGTTTCGATATTTATCTCATCGGTTACATATACTTTTGGCAGCGCTTCATACTCAGCGTCAAAATCAAACCCTTTATCTACAAGTTCAAGCGCTCGAAAGGTTGCGTAGATCGCGTCATCATATCCAAAGTACCTATCGTTAAAAAACAGATGCCCGCTCACTTCAGCTGCTAAGCTTGCATCAAGTTCTTTGATCTTGACCTTTAAGTTGCTATGTCCTGTTTTGTACATATGCGCAGACCCAAACTCGTTTATTGTGTCATACATAACCTGCGAACACTTCACCTCTCCCACTACGACCGGGTTATCGATATTTTTAGCAAAAAAGATAGCAAGCATATCGCCTTTGAAATTATACTTTTGACTAAGCATCGCGATTCTATCAGCGTCCCCGTCATAGGCAAATCCCAATGCGTACTCACCGCTTTGGAGTTCATTTTTGATATCGACTAAATTTTTGCTGTCACTTGGGTCGGGGTGGTGGTTTGGAAAGGTACCGTCGGGTTTTTCATACAGCACTTCCCCGCCGATATCAAGCCGCTGCAAAATTTCACCCAATACAACTCCCGCTACACCGTTACCGCAATCAAACACAAACTGCTTATTTTCAAGTTTGAGATCTTTAAATGCGTCGACGATAAAATCGATATAGCGCTCTTTTGCATCAATAGCAATCGTAGCGGTATTATCGCTGATATTTTTACACTCACTAGCGATCACTGCCCCTAGTGCATAGATATCTTCACCGAAAAAGGGAGCTTTGTCGATTGTAATTTTAAAGCCGTTGTACTGCGGTGGATTGTGTGAACCCGTGATCATAATAGAAGCACTTGAGACTTTGCCGTCAAACTCTCTGTAATTGCTAAAATAGTTCACCGGAGTTGGGACTAACCCCATATCAAGAACTTCAAGCCCTGCATGGTTTATACCGCTAGCAAGCCAATTTTTGAGCACAGGCGAGTGGACTCTTGCATCATAGCCTACGGCGATATATTTTGCATTTTCGACCCGTTTTTGTGTTTCAAGGGCTAGTTGATAGCCTATGTTTTTTACTATCGCTTCGTTTAACTCTTTTTCAAAGATCCCTCTAATATCGTACTCTCTAAAAATTGATTGCATTTCTTACCTTTTTCTTATGTAATATTTTTAATATTATACTATCTTCTTATCCGTTATACAAGAAATCATAGTATTGACTCACCATTCTATCGGAGTTAAATTGATGGATCGTATCGCTAATAGAGTTTTTCATCATCGCTACCCACTTTTTAGAATCATTATAATAGGTAGGAATCACCCTGTCTTCTAGTATATCCATCATCGCTTTGTTATCAGCTCTATCTTGCTCTTCGATGCTTAAGTTCACGTCAGCGGG